>VAZT01000460.1 GCA_005884825.1 Alphaproteobacteria bacterium | reverse complement strand
AAAGTCTGCCGCAAGCGCTGCCAGGCTGTGACCGGTGAGATACCCCAGGGGCGGGGTACTACACTGAGTCATCTCCCTTCGGAAGTCGGTATTTCGACTGCGAGGCTGGGGCTAAGACCGTCTTCTTCAATTATTGTAGTACCTCGAATTGAG
The DNA here is from genome assembly GCA_005884825.1 of Alphaproteobacteria bacterium. Classification (GTDB taxonomy): domain Bacteria; phylum Pseudomonadota; class Alphaproteobacteria; order ATCC43930; family CGMCC-115725; genus AP-15. The sequence goes on along the minus strand of VAZT01000460.1, from coordinate 4,466 downwards.
GTTGCGTATTTTGTAAATGCAGAGACGAATAAACGAGCGTGAGTATTATCAGCAAAAGTGACGTTGAAGAGAAGCTTATCTGTCTTCCTTCCAGACTCCGCAAATATGGTCGGTTGACAGTGGTTTTCATCGAACCATGAGCGCAGCTCGGCAAACCACACAGCCAGCATCGTATTTTCTGGCTTTTCAATTCGTACAACCATCATGGGCCAGATTCCTCAATGTACATGCAAAAGGAAATATATCGATTATCGTAGGTTGGGTCCGTACGAAATCGTACGGAATGGCGGTTTTTGTTACCGCACGTGGATACCTGTGTTGCTCTGTAATAGGCGCAATGAAGGCCCACATCACAGGTATCGCCCGCAACCGCCCATTGGGCGCGGACGGCTAGGAGATGCGCGTGCTCTTGCCCGAATTCTTCGGAGGAGCACAATGTCTTCGACATTTTCTATTTCAAATCGGCTACTTGTCGCGCTGGCGCTCGATGATCTCGACCTCTTCAGACCACACCTTGAGCTTGTCCCGCTCCCGCACAAACAGACGCTCTCAGGTTCGAATGCGCCGATAGATCATGTCTACTTCGTCCAGGAGGGGATGGTGTCGCTTGTCCAGCCTCTGGAGAACGGAGCTATGATCGAGGTGGGAATGATCGGCAACGAGGGATTTCTCGGCGTGCCGGTCCTGCTCGGCGCGGAATCCTCCCCCCTTGAAGCTATGGTGCAGATCCCTGGTTCTGCCTTGCGGATGCAAGCAAGCGCATTCCGCGAGGAAGCGGGCCGGAGTTCCGCTCTAATGGGAATGCTGCTTCGGTATGTTCAGGCACTCCACACTCAGGTCTCATTATCGGCGGCATGCAACGGGCGACACACGTTGCCGGAGCGCCTTGCTCGCTGGCTGCTGACAGCCCGTGATCGCGCGAAGAGCGATCAGATGACCGCCAGGGCTTAGAAGCGGCCTGTTGCGAGTGCTACCGCACGGTCAGGAACGAGTACGAGCGTCTGCTGGCATAGCGGAGCTTCGTGATCGGTTCGCCCCGGGCTCATCCCGAGCTTTGAATGCTTTGGCTCGGGCGCACCAGCATCTCTTCAAGATCATCGGCCCAAAGCTCTAGTTGGCGCCCCACCTCGACCAGCTTTTCGGCCTCGTCGGCGATCTTAGAAGAGGCGGCGTCCTCGAAAAATCGAGCCGCCTTCCTGCGTAGCGTGCTGGGATTATCCATCACCTGCTAACAGAACCAAGATCGTACGGTTCCGTACGAAATGCGATTGGTTGCCAGCAATTCTAGCCCGTCAAATTCGCAGCCTTACATTCGTGCTGCCCCCGCTCGGGATCTCGTAGGCCGCCGCCGTGATGTGCTCGATCGGCGCCTCATACAACATCACTTCTTGTCCGAGCCCCCCGGTAGGATCGATGACAGGACCTGGCGCGCGGTGCCGACGATGACGCCGCTTTCTTCGGGGTCGCCCTTCCAAAGGGTCGCAACGAACGATTTGGCCTGCTTGAGAGTGATGTGCGGTGGCAAAGGCGGCACTTCCGGGTCGGTCTTGAACTCGACAACGACCGGCCGGTCAGCCGCCAGCGCCGCTTCCCAAGCCGATGCGACCTGGTCCGGGCTATCCGCGTAAAGTTTCGGCAGCGTCGCCGGCGAGGTTGATATCCATTGGATACCGCAGCCGCCCCCTTCGCCTTTCGCGCCGATTAAATGGACTCTATAAAAGAGACAGCGGCGGCGTGACAAGTCCATTGAAGGTCGAGCAGTGGCCGATCGATCGGCCGATTGAATACGCGCGCAATTCGCGCAAGAATGACGCCAAGATTGATCAGATGGCCGCCGCTATTCGGGAATTCGGGTTCCGGATTCCGATCGTGGCCAAATCGGACGGCTCGGTTGTTGACGGGCATCTCAGGCTTAAAGCCGCCCGCAAACTCGGGCTGACCGAGGTGCCGGTCGCTCTGGCCGACGAACTGACCGATGCGCAGATCAAAGCTTTTGGCGCTCGAACTTGGCGACCTGAGGGTTCGGCGAACTCCAATTCGGCTTGCTGCTTGCGGGCGGCTCGGGAGTCCCTTCCTTTTTGATCGCGATGCCGGTCTCCTCCTCGATCGTGTCACAGACGAGCGTCTCGCGTCGCAGCATAAATCGAGGTGGTGGCAGGAGCTCCCTCAGGACTGCACAATCGGGTATTTCGCGAAAATCTCCTCGACCTGTTTGAATGCCTTTTCTACGGCTGCTTGCGGTGTCAGGCCGCCACTGATGACGTCGGCCCAGGCCATCGGCCATACGTGCGTATTTTCAACGCTGGCATAGGCCGGGTTGAATACCCAGAAATTCGGCACCGTGGGGCCGAGCAGACCCTGCTTGGTGTAAGCGGCCCGGTGAGGGTCGGCCAGCCACCACGGATCGTTTTTCGCGATCGACGGCATGCACGGGATATTGCGGCCCAGCCCAGCCTTCAGATACGTGTTGAGAACCTCCGGCTGGATCAAGAATTTGAGGAAGTCCTTCGCTACTTCCACGTTCTTCGCACCCCGCGGAATGACGCCGCCGGTATGCAGCGCCTCACTCGGCACCGGCTTGCCGTCGTTAGACAGCGGCAGGCCCATCGTCACGATGTCGTCGTAGTCGCCCTTTTTCCCTTGTGACAGCACCGCGACCTCGGTCGAAATCGTGCCGTCGAGATCCATGACAATCTGCTTGGCGTGGAAGGCGTTATTGTCATCGGCATCGTTCCAATTGATTGCCCCTGGCGGTACGAAACCTTCCTTGTAGGCGGTGGTCGGATAAGTCACCGTCTTGATTGCCGCCTCCTTGACCTGCGGATCGTCAGCGTGCAGCTTGCCGTCTTTGGTGACGATGTCTTTCCCTCCATAGGCGATCAGGAAGTAATCGAACAAGGCGTTCGAATCGTTGCCGGTCGTGTTCAGTTGGAAGCCCATCCCGTAGACATTGCGCATGCCTTGCGCGCGCAGCTTCTTATGCACTTCTTTGAAAAAGTCGTAGTACGCATCCCAGGTTTTCGGAGCATCTTCGATGTTGTAACCCGCTTTCTCGATGAGCGGCCGCCAGACGTGGTTCGGCCGCACCGCGCAGGTAAAGGGCACGGCGTAATAGCTACGCCGTTTCTCGACGCTGTTGTAACAAAGGGCGGTGAGCAACGCCGTTTCGGTGTACTGCGATTTCTGCGTCTCGACGACGTCGCTGACATCGACCAGCTTGTTGTCCCAAGCATACAGCGCGAGGGTTTCCACCGGGTTGTTCGGGAACAGGTCTGGCACAACGCCGCTGGTCACCGCGGAGACGATCTTCTGGCGGTGTGGCGCAAAGGGGATCAGCGTGTAGTCGATCGTGTTGCCGCTGGCCTTCTCGTAATCGGCGACAAGCTTCTTGAACGCGACGTCTTCCTCCTCGGCGAAGCCCTGCACCCACCATACGGTCGCAGTCTTGGCCGCCGCGTTGGCGATGAAAGGCCGCACGAGCGAGCCCGCGGTTGCGAGCGCCAAAGAACCACGAAGCACCGAACGCCGGGTTGGATTCGTCATTTCGCCTTCCTCCCCTTTCACGCCGCATCTCAACTAAATGCGCCGATGTATGCACGCGAACTATAGAGCAGCGGCCCCGAGGGTCTCAATGCCGGACGTTGCGCCCGCTCCGAGATCCAAAACAGTCGACCGCGACGCGGAACGGACCGGCAGCTCTTACCGGGCGTCCGCGTGTTTATCGACTGGGTCGTCCGCGCGCTAGGCGCGGGTCACGGCTGACCTCCCGCTGCCAGAGTAAGTTCCGCTCGAGCACCTGTGCGAAGCTCAGTGCGGTCCGCGGTGGAGCGGGACAAGCAATGGCAGCGGCACTCGGCACGTAATGCCGACGGTCTACGATCCACGGCATTACGTGCCGGTACCTACTTGCTTGCCACCCGGGACTGAGAGTTCGAATCCGCCTTCCTCCAGCGGAGAGGCGCGTGCGAACCTGAAGACGACATCGCACATTCCGGTGCCGCCTGGCCCGACCATCACTATCGCGAGCGCGAATAAGACGAAGAGCGCGGCGAGCCGCCTTTGACCGTGTATCAGTTCCTTTGAGTGCCCGATCGGGCGAGCCAACCTTACGGCCAGAAAGACGACCGTACTGCCGCGTTTCGACGTGCGCTCGCCGATCCCAAAAGGAATGCTGGAATGGCGTGCCGGCAAAGGCCGTTATTGCTCAAGACCCGATGGAGGTTAGCTATGGGCGCTTATGCGAAGCCGAGTTGGTGCCGGCGCGCACTATTCGCGGGCGCAGTCCTCGCCACCCCAGGGAATCCGCTCAAATCTGCCAGTATCGTAGGTAGCGACAGGGGTAGCCGCCGATCTAGCCGATCGCGGGCACACCACGTGACCGATTGCGCCGAGCACAAGCCGCTGCTCGCTGGCGACCATTCTTGAACTTCAAGGCCCCACACGTGACATCGCCGGTCTAGCCACCG
>VAZT01000459.1 GCA_005884825.1 Alphaproteobacteria bacterium | reverse complement strand
ACTCGGCCTCAGAACCGCGCTGTCCTCGAAGCAGCGCGAGGGCAAGCTGGTCGTGATCGACGCGGCCCATGTGGACGAAGCCAAAACCAAGGCATTGCGGGCACGCTTCGTAGCGCTCGGTTGGGACTCGGTGTTGATCATCGACGGGCCCGCGGTCGAAGAAGGCTTCATGCGCGCCGCGCGCAACCTGCCGCGGGTGGATGTGCTGCCTCAGCAAGGCGCCAATGTTTACGACATTCTGCGCCGCGACACGTTGGTCTTGACGCGCGACGCGGTGCAGCACCTCGAGGCGCGCCTCAAATGAGCCGCTTTCGCGTCATACCGCCCGCCGCAACGCGGCTCACGCGGCAGCAGATGTACGACATCATCCGCGGCCCGGTGATAACCGAAAAGGCGACGAACGTGTCCGAGCACCGCCAGGTGATCTTTCGCGTGCCGCTAACCGCCACCAAGCGCGAAGTAAAGGCGGCTGTCGAAGGGCTGTTCAGTGTCAATGTGACCGCTGTGAACACAATCCGGGTCATGGGCAAGCTCAAGCGGGTTCGTGGCCGACCCGGCAGACGTTCCGATTACAAGAAAGCGGTCGTGACCCTTCGCGAGGGCCAGCGGATCGACGTGACGACCGGTATTTGAATTGCTGGGATTTGAGCCGTGGCACTGAAGACATTCAACCCGACGACACCGTCGCGACGCCAGCTGGTCATCGTCGACCGCAGCGAATTGTGGAAGGGGAAGCCGGTAAAGGCGCTGACCGAGGGATTGCGCGGCAAGGGCGGCCGCAACAATACCGGCCGTATCACGATGCGCTGGCGCGGCGGCGGCAACAAGCGGCGCTACCGGGTCGTCGATTTCAAGCGTACTAAGGTCGATGTGCCGGCCACCGTCGAGCGGCTCGAATATGACCCGAACCGCACCGCCTTTATTGCGCTCATTCGTTACCAGGACGGCGAACTCGCCTACATACTGGCGCCGCAGCGGCTCAAAGCGGGGGACACGGTCGTGTCGGGCGAGAGGGTGGACGTCAAGCCCGGCAACACGATGCCGATGCGCAGCATGCCGGTCGGCACGATCATCCACAATGTCGAGATGAAACCCGGCAAGGGCGGGCAGATCGCTCGCTCGGCCGGGACTTACGCCCAATTGGTCGGCCGTGATCAGGGTTACGCGCTGTTGCGCCTCTCGTCCGGAGAGCTGCGCATGGTGCGCTCCGAATGCCGGGCGACGATCGGCGCCGTATCGAACCCCGATCAGCAGAACATCGTCATCGGCAAGGCCGGCCGCAACCGCTGGCTCGGCCGCCGCCCCTCGGTGCGCGGCGTCGCGATGAACCCGATCGACCATCCGCATGGCGGCGGCGAAGGCCGCAGCTCGGGTGGCCGGCATCCCGTGACGCCGTGGGGCAAGCCGACCAAGGGCAAGAAGACCCGGCACAACAAGGCGGCGGACCGGCTGATCGTGCGCCGCCGCCACAAGCGCTAGCCAACGGGAGGAAAAGCTTGGCACGCTCTGTATGGAAGGGGCCGTTTGTCGACGGCTATCTCCTCAAGAAGGCGGAGGCGGCGCGCGGGTCCGGACGCAATCAGGTGATCCGGACCTGGTCGCGCCGGTCGACGATCTTTCCGCAATTTGTCGGGCTCACCTTCGGCGTCTATAACGGGCACAAATTCATCCCGGTGCTGGTGACCGAGAACATGATCGGGCACAAGCTCGGCGAGTTCGCGCCGACGCGGACCTTCTACGGGCACGCCGGCGACAAGAAGGCGAGAAGGAGCTGACATGGGTAAGCCGGCCGCCGAACGGCGGCTCGCCGAGACCGAGGCGGCAGCATCGATGCGGGGGCTGCGCACGAGCCCGCGCAAGCTCAACCTCGTCGCCCAGACGATCCGCGGCAAGACCGCCTCGGCCGCACTCGCGGAACTGACCTTCTCACGGCGCCGCATCGCGCGCGACGTCAGAAAGGTTCTGCAAGCGGCGATCGCCAATGCGGAAAACAATCATCAGCTCGACGTCGACCGCCTTTTTGTGAAGGAGGCGACGGTCGGCCGGGCTTTTGTACTGAAACGATTTCACACCAGAGGCCGTGGGCGCTCGGCCCGCGTCGAGAAGATGTTTGCGCATCTAACCGTGATCGTCCGGGAGAGCGCGGAGGAGGCTGAATAATGGGACAAAAGGTCAATCCGATCGGCCTTCGGCTCGGCATCAACCGAACCTGGGACTCGCGCTGGTTCGCGCGCAAGGAATACGGCAATTTGCTGCTCGACGACCTCGGCCTGCGCAAGTTCCTGCAGCGGCGCCTGAGCCAAGCCGGTCTGTCGCGCGTAGTCATCGAGCGTGCCGCGCGGCGGACGAGGATCACATTGCATTCGGCCAGGCCCGGCGTGGTGATCGGGAAAAAAGGGGTCGATATCGAAAAGCTGCGCACCGATCTCGCCAAGGTCACCAATAGCGAAGTCAGCCTCAACATCGTCGAGATCCGCAAACCGGAAATCGATGCGAAGCTGATCGCCGACGGCATCGCGCAGCAGCTGGAACGCCGCGTCGCCTTTCGCCGGGCGATGAAGCGGGCCGTGCAGTCGGCAATGCGGCTCGGCGCGCAAGGCATCCGGATCAACTGCTCGGGCCGGCTGGGCGGAGCAGAGATCGCGCGCATGGAATGGTATCGCGAGGGCCGGGTGCCGCTGCATACATTGCGTGCCGACGTCGATTTTGGCTACGGTACCGCGAAAACCACCTACGGCGTGTGCGGCGTCAAAGTCTGGGTCTTCAAAGGCGAGATCCTCGCTCATGACCCGATGGCCCAAGACAAGCGGCTGAACGAAGGACAACCGGCCAGCCATGAACGCGGCCGGCGCGAAGCGTTGGGTTAATGGATCATGCTCGCTCCGAAACGAAGTAAATACCGTAAGGCCCATAAAGGGCGCGTCCACGGTCTCGCAAAGGGCGGGACGGAATTGAATTTCGGCGCTTACGGGCTGAAAGCTGCGGATCCGGGGCGGATCACGGCCCGCCAGATCGAGGCGGCACGGCGCGCGATAACGCGCCATATCCGCCGCGCTGGCCGGGTGTGGATCCGCATCTTCCCAGATGTGCCGGTGTCGCAGAAGCCGGCCGAGGTTCGCATGGGCAGCGGCAAGGGTTCGCCGGAATTCTGGATCTGCCGCGTAAAACCCGGCCGGATCATGTTCGAGCTCGAGCCAGGGCCAAAACCGACGACGAGTTGACGGGGGAACTCGACGTTCTCGGCAAGGAGATCTTCAACCTGCGTTTTCAGCGGGCCAACGGCCAGCTCGAAAACACCGCCCGGGTTCGGCAAGTACGGCGCGACATCGCCCGTATCAAGACGGTGCTGGGCGAACGGCGCCGCGCCACCCTCGAAGGAAAGGTGTAATGTCGAAGCGCGTTCTCCAGGGTGTGGTCGTCAGCGACGCTTGCGACAAGACGGTAATCGTTCGGGTCGAACGCCGCGTGATGCACCCGATTTACAAGAAATTCGTCACACATTCGAAGAAATACGCGGCGCACGACGAGAACAACAGCTACCGCTCGGGCGATGTGGTGCCGATCGAGGAAAGCCGTCCGATCTCTAAGCGCAAATGCTGGGTCGTGATAGGCGGCCCACCAGATGCGGCGCCGGGCCGCCGCTCCACTCGCAGGCCCTCCGAACCGGTTGCGGTTGCAGCTGACGTCGCGGAACTCGAATCGCCGGACGTGGGCACCGAAACCGCTGAGCCCGCGGAAGGTGCAGCATGATCCAGATGCAGACAAATCTCGACGTCGCCGATAATTCCGGCGCGCGCCGGGTGCAATGCATCAAAGTGCTGGGCGGCTCGAAACGCAAGACCGCGACGATCGGTGACGTGATCATCGTCTCGGTCAAGGAGGCGATCCCGCGCGGCCGGGTCAAGAAGGGCGATGTGCATCGCGCGGTCATTGTACGAACGGCAAAGGAGATCCGCCGCACCGACGGCAGCGCGATCCGCTTCGACCGCAACGCCGCGGTGCTGATCACCAACCAAAACGAGCCCATCGGGACGCGCATCTTTGGTCCGGTAACCCGTGAATTGCGGGCGCGCCGGTTCATGAAGATCGTGTCCCTGGCGCCCGAGGTCCTCTAAGGCACGCCGCGCGGAGCGTGAAATGCCGAAGCTGAAGATCAAGAAGGGCGACAACGTCGTCGTCATCAGCGGCCGCGACAAGGGCAGGACCGGCGAGGTCTTGCGCGTGTTTCCCGGCGAAGGGCGTGTCATAGTCCAGGGGGTGCATGTCGCCAAGCGGCATACCCGGCCGCGCATGGGGGAGCCCGGCGGTATCGTCGAGAAGGAGTTGACGATCCACATCTCGAACGTTGCGCATGTCGACCCGCAGTCACGCAAGCCGACGCGGATCGGGTACAAGTTTCTCGAGGATGGCCGCAAGGTCCGGTTCGCCCGCCGCTCGGGCGAAGTCATCGACAGGTGAAGGAATGCCGAGGGCGCGCCTGCACGAACAGTATGAAACGACCATCCGCCCGGCGCTGATGCAGGAGTTCGGGTACAAGAACCCGATGCAAGTGCCGCGGCTCGAAAAGATCGTGGTCAATATGGGTGTCGGCGAGGCGGTGCAGGACAGCAAAAAAGCCGAGGCGGCGGCGGCCGACTTGACGGCGATCACGGGCCAGCACCCGGTCATTACCAAGGCGAAGCGGTCGATCGCAACGTTCAAGCTGCGCCAGGGCATGCCGATCGGATGCAAGGTGACGTTGCGCCGCGAGCGGATGTACGAGTTTCTCGATCGCCTGATCACGGTGGCTCTGCCGCGGGTTCGCGATTTTCGCGGCATATCGGGCAGGAGTTTCGACGGACGGGGCAATTTCGCCCTCGGCCTCAAGGAGCAGCTCGTCTTTCCCGAAATTGACTACGACCGGGTCGATGCGACGCGCGGCATGGATGTCGTCATCGTGACGACCGCAGGAACCGATGCAGAGGCCAAGGCGCTCCTCAAGGCCTTCGACATGCCCTTTGCCAATTGAAAACCTCGGAGGTCTAGCTAGGTGGCAAAAAAGAGCTCAATCGAGAAAAACGCGAGGCGGGCCAAGCTCGCCAAGAGCGTCGCCGTGCGGCGGGCAAGGCTGAAGGCGGTCGCGGTCGACCGGACAGCGCCGCCGGAGGACAGGTTTGCGGCACAGCTGAAGCTGGCCGAGTTGCCGCGCAACGCGTCCGCGATCCGGGTTCGCAACCGCTGCTCGTTGACCGGCCGGCCGCGCGGCTATTACCGGAAATTCAAGCTGTCGCGAATTGCTCTACGCGAGCTCGCCTCTGCCGGGCTGATTCCGGGCATGGTCAAGTCGAGCTGGTAGCCGGGAGGGCGGCCGATGACGATGAGCGATCCCCTCGGAGACATGCTGACGCGGATCCGCAACGGGCAGAGGGCGCGGCAGGCCGTCGTCGCCTCTCCCGCCTCGAAGATCCGTGCCAATGTGCTTGAAGTCCTGAAGCGCGAGGGATACATCCGCGGCTTTACCCGTGAACATGTTCGTCCCGGCGTCTCGGAGCTGCGCATCGAACTTAAATACGTCGATGGCGAGCCGGTAATTCGAG
>VAZT01000458.1 GCA_005884825.1 Alphaproteobacteria bacterium | reverse complement strand
CCGCGTTCGCGGTAATCGCGGGCCAGATTGAACATCGACAGATTGAGGCTGTGAAAGCCCGCCAAGGTCACGAATTGGAAGCGGTAGCCCATCTGCGCGATGTCGTTCTGAAAACTGGCGATCTTCGCAGGCGTCAGCGCCTTGCGCCAATTGAAGCTCGGCGAGCAGTTGTAAGCCAGCATTTTGCCGGGGAATTCGCGGTGTATCGCATCCGCAAAACGCTCGGCCTCGGCAAGATCGGGCCCGCTCGTCTCCCACCACAACACGTCGCTATAAGGCGCGTAAGCGAGGCTGCGGGCGATCGCGTAGTCGAGGCCTCGGCCCGGGGCGATCCGGTAGAAGCCTTCCGGCGTCCGCTCGCCGGTGATGAACGGACGGTCGCGCTCATCGACGTCGCTGGTCAAGAGCTGCGCCGACTGGGCATCGGTGCGGCACAGCAGCACGGTCGGTACCCCCTCGACATCGGCGGCGAGCCGGGCGGCATTCAAGGTCCGGATGTGCTGGCTGATCGGCACCAGCACCTTGCCGCCGAGATGACCACATTTCTTTTCAGAAGCGAGCTGGTCCTCGAAATGCACGCCGGCAGCGCCCGCCTCGATCATCGCCTTCATCAGTTCGTAGGCGTTGAGCGCGCCGCCGAAGCCGGCTTCGGCATCGGCAATGATCGGCGCCATATAATAAATGCCGTCATCGCCCTCGGTATGAGCGATCTGATCGGCGCGGCGCAGCGCGTTGTTGATGCGCCTGACGACAGCAGGGACCGAATCCACCGGGTACAGCGACTGGTCCGGATACATTTGCCCCGCTGTGTTCGCATCCGCCGCAACTTGCCAGCCGGAGAGATAGATCGCCTTCAGTCCGGCTTTGACTTGCTGCACCGCCTGGTTGCCGGTCAATGCGCCCAGCGTCGCGACAAATGGCTCGGTGTTGAGCAGATGCCATAATCGGGCAGCACCCGCTTCGGCCAGAGTGTGCCGGACTCGGAACGACCCGGCGAGCCGCTCGACATCGGCCGGACTGTAATCGCGCCGGATTGCGGCAAAGTGCTCGCTACCGTTGGGACTAGGATGGGAAAGCATCGTCTGTCTCCTTTGTTTTGCGTGACGTCAAGCAGCTTTCGACTCATGCATTGCCGATTGGGGACCCGGCATAAACGGGCGGCGGGGAGCGGTCGTCACAAACTCCTGCAGCTGCTCCTTCCAGAACTTCGCCATGCAAGTCGTCCCGTGGCCGCGCGTCTCTTCACTGGCGGGGATCATGTTCAGCTTGCCGTTTTTCGCGCGCTTGAGCTCGCGCTCCATGATCCCCGTCTCCGGCGGATTGCGCTCGTCATCCGCGGAATTGATCGCGAGCAAGGCGCCTCTATAAGCTCTATGTGGGCGCCTGTTTCTGATAAGCCAGGGTTCCGCCGCTCGTAGCGATGCCGTAAAACACATTGGCCACTCGGAACGCTGTCGGTTGTCTGGCGTAGTTGCCGCTGTTCCACTCCGGATAGTTGCGGCGGGCCGCCCGACGTCGGTCGGGCGATAAGCGCGCCCAATGCCGCTTGGCCCAGAGGCTGCCGCCTCTGGGGTTCTTCGGTGTGGTTCACACTCGAGCATGTGTCGTTTCCTCTGCTAAAGGGGATCGTCGCTTGGCCGCCACATCGTGTGTGTGGCCTTGAGCCCCTCATGTGCAGGATAGAACTCTCTTGCCTTTTGAAGTGTGAGCCTGCTTACACTCGAATGTTTAAAATTGGGATTGCGCAGATACCCGTCCGCCTTCAGATCCTTTTTGGCTGCGGGTCGAATTACCGTACCTTTTGTTCATTGACGCGCGTCGCGGTGGAGGGATCGTTGCGGTCGTCCCGCCATGTCGGGTGATTGAAGTGAATGACGAAATCGCCGTTGTACGAGGCGACCGCCTCGCCAAACACCAGTCGTCCAATACGCGTCCAATTGCCGAACCTGCGTCGCTGAAAGAACGCAGGGCCGTGAGTGGAGCCCTCGTCCGTTACCTCGATGTGAAAAGTCAGGCTGCGCTTGGGGGTGGGGTCGCCTCTATCGTAAATTTGCGCCATGATTTCGTCGCGAAAATCCAGTGCGTCACCGGCAATCCGGAGCTGGGCGGCGTCGACCAGCAACCGCATGAAAGCCGGCGCTCGGGTCGGTTCGCCGTCCGGTTTTCCCAATTCGGCAATCTGGTAGAGCTGTCGCTGCGTGGGTTGCTTGTCGGCCTGACCAAAAAGGACCGCCTCGACGAGCAGTATCGGCACGCCGAACCCGCGACGCCAGCTCGTGGTATTGGGCGCGTTTCGCAGCTCGGCGTCATTGATGTAGTCGGTCCGCTCGCCGCCGAGATCTTGCTGGGTGATGAAGTTGGCCGTGCGGAGTGGTTCGCCGTGCTCCGGGTCTGTGGTCGGGAACAGCTTGCCGACCAGCGACAAGGATCGTTCGTCGCCGCGACGCGTCTGCTTGCAGCAAGTGGAGTAGCGACAGACCGTCAGCGCTCGACTCCCGATTCGAAAATAGCCGGAATAGGGCGTCTGTTCGGATATCTCCCACAGGCCGGTCAGGCATATACCGTTGGGATGAATGATCCGCCGGAAACCTTTGCGATCGGCGCCCCAGCGCAGATCGGCCTTCGAATCGACGGCTCTTGCGACCGCCTGCCGAAAAAGATAGGGCGGACCCAACGGCAATGCACCTCGCAGCACGCTCGGCAACGTAACCTCATAGACCGGAAACGGCGGTTCGCCGGGACCGCCCCACACCTTCTGGTAAGGGTTGGCAAATATGGCGTCGCGGACTTCGGAAAAGCGCGATCCGCGGTAGGCCCGATCTTCGTCGGTTACTTGTTCTGCTCCAAAATAGGTCGGGTCCATGCCATCGGCCTTTTACATGAAGTGAGCCGTGCCCCTTGTTTGGCCGGACAGCAGCCTTGCCGGAATGGACCTGTTGCGAAAGGCTGTGCGCCGACCAGAGGAGGAGACGCCCGTGCCTGCACCGTACGACAAGCATCGCGCACAGCTCAAAGCCATCCTCTTGGCCTGGGGCATGCCGGAAGAAAACGCCGAAGCGACGGCCGACATCCTGTCCTGGGCGGATCTGCACGGGGTCGACAGCCATGGCATATCGATGCTCCCGGGTTATGACCGGCTGCGCCGCAACGGGCGGGCGAACATGGAAGCGCGGCCGCGCATCATCAAGGAAACCCCGGTCTCCGCGCTGGTGGATGGCGATGGCGGGCTCGGCCACGTGCCGGCGCGTTTTGCGATGCGAGTCGCGATCGACAAGGCCAAGCAGTCCGGCATGGCGATCGCCGCGGTGCGCAACTCGGCCCATTTTGGCGCGACCGGCTATTACACCTTGATGGCGGCGAAGGAAGGGCTGATCGGCATGGCGTGCACCAGCGCCTCGAGCATCCAGGTCGCGCCGACCTTCGGCAAGGAAGCCAAGCTCGGCACCGACCCCTGGTCCTTTGCCGCTCCGACGGCGGATGACCGGCCGTTTCTGCTCGACATGGCGACGACGACCGTGGCCGCCGGCCGCATCCGCAACAAGGCCAACGAGGGGCTCTCATGCCCGCCCGGCTGGGTGCTGAACAAGGAGGGGCTCCCCAGCACCGACCCGTTGGAGGCGCGCGAGAAGGGCGGGTTCCTGACCTCGCTCGGGGGCTCGCCGGAGAACTCCAGCTACAAGGGGTACGGATTGGCGGTGATGGTGAACATCCTCGGCTCATGTCTCTCGGGTGCAACCTTGATCACCGACCCGATGCACACCAAAAAGCCTCACGGCAACGACATCGGCCATTGTCTGATCGCGATCGATCCGGGCCTGTTCCGCGACCGCGAGGAATTCGCCGCCGACGTGACCCGCCTGTGCAGCGACCTGCGGGCAACAAAGCCCGTCGATCCGACCCAGCCGGTCATGGTGGCGGGCGACCCGCAGTGGAACAACGCGGCAAAGCGCATGCGCGAAGGGATCCCCGTCGGTGCAGGTCTTTTGAACCAGATACGGCAAATTGCCCAAGCCTGCGCGGCGCCCTGGTTGCTGGATTGATCTGCAATACGCGATAAGCTGCTGGCGTGCCTTCACGGCGGCCTCAGAAAACGTCACTAGTCCTCTAGAGTTGACATTGCTGTGGGCCGACCCACAGACCATTAACACTGGCTAGGAACATCCCCGCATACCCGCTGGAACAGCGGGTTCCCGGTCGGCGTTGGATGATTAAGAAGCTGCTGCTCAAGGGAGCGGCGGCGCGCGGATTGCGCTCGATTCGACAACAGAATGAGCATGAAGGTGATCGCATGGCCAATACAGTAAGCGACTTCTTCTGGAAACGGCTCTCCGCCTGGGGGGTAAGGCGTATCTTTGGATATCCCGGTGACGGGATCAACGGCCTCGTCGGCGCGCTCGACCGCGCCCGCGACAAGCTCGATTTCGTCCAGGCGCGGCACGAGGAAATGGCGGCCTTCATGGCCGGCGGCCACGCCAAATTCACCGGCGATCTCGGCGTATGCCTGGCCACCTCGGGGCCCGGCGCGATCCATCTGCTGAATGGCCTCTACGACGCGCAGATGGACCATCAGCCGGTGTTGGCCATCGTTGGACAGCAGGCGCGCACCGCCCTCAGTGGCCAATATCAGCAAGAGGTCGATCTGCTCTCCCTCTTCAAGGATGTTGCCGGCGAATATGTCCATATGGCGACAGAGCCGGCGCAAGTCCGCCAGCTGATCGACCGCGCTGTGCGCATCGCCAAAGCCGAGCGCTGTGTGACGTGCATAATCATGCCGAACGACGTGCAGGAGATGGATGCTGTCGAGTCGCCGCCGCAAAAGCATGGCGCCATCCTCACCGGCATTGGATACGAAGCACCGGAAGTCATACCAGCCATGAAAGATCTCGAACGCGCCGCCCGATTGCTCAACGAGGGAAAAAAAGTGGCGATGCTGGTCGGGGCCGGGGCGCTG
>VAZT01000132.1 GCA_005884825.1 Alphaproteobacteria bacterium | reverse complement strand
CCGCCTTGATCTGCTCGGCGTAGGCCGCCGCATGCGCCCGGTAGTCCGCGGCGCCGGCTGGATCGAGGCGCGCCAGCGCAGCGGCGATGTTGCGGACGTAAATGACGCCATTGCGCGGATCGAGCCAGGCGTGCTGGTCAATCGCCGTGGGGAGCTGCCTGCCGGAAACCGGGTGCTCTTCCTCTGCGGTCAAGGTCCGCACACCACGGGTCACCACGATCTTCGTGCCCTTGAAGAGGGCCTGCTTGAGCAGGGGTTCCAGCCATGGCTCGAACTCTTCGTTGAGATCGTTGAGGAACACGGCGCGTGCCGAAGAGACCGTCGCGACGTCGGCTGCCGTCGGCTGGTACAGCTCACAGTCGCCGCCGGCCCCGACGATGGTCTTGATGTCGATGCGGTCGCCACCGATGTTGGCGAGCATATCGCCAATGACGCTGAACGTAGCGACGACCGGGATCCGGTCCGCGGCTCGCGCCGCGCCCGCCAGCAGCAGGGCGGCGAGCGCAATAATTAGACGAAACGTCAAGCATCCCGCCCGATCATAGGCGCCAGGCGTCGCCAGGAGTTGGTGGCGGCGGCCGAGATTCCAAACAGCAATCCCGCCGCCAGTACAATCGCCGGACCGGAAGGCAGGTTACCGTGATAGGAGAGCAGCAGTCCCGCAACCGATGCAGCCAGCCCGAAGCCGGTCGCCAGCGCCATCGACGCTGCCACACCCAGCCCCCAGCAGCGCGCCGCCGCAGCCGGCAGCAGCATCGGTCCCACCGCCAATAGAGTGCCGAACGCCTGGAAGCTCGCCACCAGGGCCAGCACCACGAGCGCCAGGAACACCGCTTCGTATGGCGCGCGCGCACCCACCGCGCGAAGAAACGCGGGGTCGAACGCGCCCACTGCCAGCGGCCGATACAGTGCCGCGACCACGAGCACGATGACGCTGCTCACAACGGCAATCTGCACCAGTGCCCGCCGATCGATCGCCAGCACAGTGCCGAACAGCACGCGCATGACATCGACATTGCTGCCGCGCCACGCCACCAGAACAACGCCGAGCGAGAGCGCGACCAGATAGAATGCCACCAGACCGGCGTCATGCCGCGCCCGCTCGCCGGTGATCAGCCGGGCCAGTGCCGCTACGGCAAACCCGCTCGCCAATCCGCCCAGCGACAGCCATGCCGGCGATGGTCCGGCATACAAAAACCCGATGGCCGCACCGGGCATCACCGCATGTCCCAGCACGTCGCCATCGAGACTCATCCGCCGCAATACCAGCAGTGTTCCGATGACGCCGTTGGTCAGCGCCAGCGCCAGAAAGGCCACCAGCGCCGCGCGCATGAAGGCGAGGGTCTCGAACGGTTCCACGATCAGCGCATGCGCCGACATCATGCCGCCATCACCGACAACGCCGCCTCTGTCGCACCCCAGGCGACGCAGCGTCGCGCCAATACCACAGTCGAAGGAAAACGCGCCCGCACCAGGTCGAGATCATGCAGCACGGCGATCACCGTCCTGCCCTCCCGGTGCCACTGCGCGACCCAATCGAGCAGCACCGAGATCGTCTGCGCATCGATAGCGGCGAATGGCTCGTCGAGCAGAATAACCGCGGCATCCTGCAGAATGAGCCGTGCGAACAGCGCCCGCTGCAGCTCGCCGACCGAGAGCTCGCCAATCCGCCGCCCCAGGCGTCCGGCCAACCCGACCATCTCCGAGACCTCCGCGACGCGCGCCCGCAGCACGGTCCCTGGGGAGCGAAATGGGCCGAACTCCCGCCACCCGCCGAGCGTGATCAGCTCGGACACCGTCAACGGGTAATCAAGGTCGATCGCCGCAAGCTGTGGCAAATAGGCCAATTGCTGCCGCGCAGCACGCTGCACTACCCCACCGGCGAGGCGTACCACGCCTGCGATCGCTGCAAGGAGCGTGCTCTTGCCGGCCCCGTTCGCCCCGACGACGGCGGTCAGGCTGCCGGCAGCAAACTCTCCGCTCACGGCCTCCAAGGCTATTCGCCGGCCATAGCGCACGGTCACGTCGTGCAACAGAACGCGGCCGTCAGCAAAACCACGCCCCGTCGCAGCTGGACTGACGCGCAAGTCCAAGGACGGCGGCGCCACCCTCGACCCGCTGGCGAGGCGAGGGTGGTAAAATCTCGCGAAGTAAGTCATCCTAAGAGAAAGTTTACCATCGCAAACCGGGACGACGAACGAGAATGGGAGGAGCAACTATGAGAATCGCCGGACTAGCCGCGTCCGTGGGTATATCGGCCCTGTCGCTGTTGGTACTATCGGCACCAGCCTCGGCCCAGGCCGACTGCAAGGCCGTCGTCCAGCCCTCGCCATTCGGCCCCGACGATCAGACCGGGGCGACCAACCGAGTTACCCCCGCGGTCACCAAGGCCGCCGCCGCCGAGATCCAAACGGGCGTCGTCACCTCGATGGCCAACCCGCTCGTCGACGGCATACCGCTCTTCGGCACCCGCTTCAGTAAGACCATCCTGAGCAGCTTCGCCATCACGCCGGGCGCTGAATACGGCAATAACAAGCTGAGCTATATGGAAGATACCTACCTCAGCCAGAGCCATGTCGGCACGCATATCGACGGCATGGGCCACATCGGCATCCAAGACTGCTACTACAACCAAACCCCGATGGGCAAATACGTCACCCAGAACTATCTGAAGCGCCTTGGTCTCGAGAACATCAAGACCTTCGCCACGCGCGGCGTCATCATCGACGCGGTGAAGGTGTTTCAGGCCGCCGGCAAGCTGAAAGCCAACCCCGCCTGCAAGACTCCCTGCCTCGACGCCGGCTCGCTGATCACCGAAGCCGATCTGCAGGCCGGGCTGAAGATGTACAACGTGACCTTGCGCGAGGCCGACGCGGTGTTCATCAACACCGGCTGGGGTGACCTGTTCAAGCAGTGGCCGGCCCAGAATGCCACCTACAACAAGGGCGAACCCGGCATCAGCGAGTCGGCGGCGTTATGGCTCGCCTCGCAGAAAGTGGTTCTCGTGGGCGCCGACACCTGGGCGGTCGAGGTGATCCCGGGCGAGAGGGAGGACATAGCCTTCCCGGTGCACAAGACGTTGATCACCGACAACGGCATCCACATCATCGAGAACGTGCGCACCGACCTGATTTCGGATGTGGCGGCAAAAACCGGCCGGGCGACCTTCTTCCTGTCGATGACGGTGCCCAAAGCGGTCGGCACGACCGGCACGTTCGTCAACATCGAGGCGATCCAGTAGCGCATGACGTCACGGCCGGTGCTGCGGCGCCGGGCTTTTCTGGCGGCACTGCTCGCCTGTGGTGTCGGCCCGTCAAGGGCCGAGGCCCGGCACTTCCGTATCGCCCTTGCCAATGTCGATGAGACGCCGGGAGTGACCTTGGAGGGGCTCGGCTTCACCGGTTCCGATCTGCGGCGCAGCTTCGAATTGGCGGCTCGCACCCTGCCGGTCGATATGCTCTATTTCGACAATGCCGGCGACGCCGGCCGCGCCGTCGCCAATGCCGAGGCGGCGATCGCCGCCAAAGTCGATTTGCTGATCGAATACAACGCCGATGCC
>VAZT01000131.1 GCA_005884825.1 Alphaproteobacteria bacterium | reverse complement strand
TCGAGGCGATTAATGCCGACCGGGCCGCTCGCCCCTTTTTAATAGCCAGTAAAAATTGCCTCGGCCCTCGAGGAGGGTCGCCGCATCGTGCCGCGGATTGCGGCAGCGATGAAGGATGCCGGCGTATTCGGCATGCCGATGCCGGAGCGCCCTGGGTATTCGTATCTACTGATCGTGGACGGAGTTAGCGGTAAACCTCGAAAAGCGCCTCGTCACGGTCGATGTGTGTTCGCTCGGGCCCAGACCAGATATTCCCCGCTACGCCTTCTCGCTACCTGCGGCCGGCGGAGTTGTGACGCGGCGCGGGGCGATCGGGGCCGCCGGAATGCTGCTCACATCGATCTCCGGCATCGGCAGATCGAGGAAGCCCAGGACGGCATTGGCCAGCTCATTGTAGCTGCGGAAGCTGCGACGCAGCCAATGGCGCCAATTTGGCATGCCGCCGCTGGCGTGCAGCTCGAAGGTAGACTCACGGCCATCGAGCGCCGACGAGACGTGGTCCCAGGCGAGCTGTAAGAGCGCCGCGCGCTGCAGCGCGGTGTAACCGCCGCCGCCGAAGGATTCCTCGAGGCCCGAGGCCAGCTCGGGCGCCGCGAGATCGTGGTCGGTCGGGGCGACGACGAGCGAGGAGCCGGGCAGGGCCCGGAGGGTCTCGGAGATGCGCTGGCGGGCCTTGAAGAGGGCGATGCCACCCGCGGCGAGATGGGCATGATTGGGAAAGCAATATCCCGCCGGAGTGAAATCGGGGTCGCGCTCGGCCGCGGTCAGGCAGCTGCGCACGGTCTGAACCTCGGCGATTAGATCGATCAGGTATTCGACAGTCTGCTCGTGTTCCTTGAGACCCATCGCATGGGTTAGAGCGAGAGCCAAGCCCAAGGTGAATTCCGCCTTCGACAGCCAGCCGTGAAGGTGATGCCAGCGCAGCCAGCGCGCGATCGCCTCTGGGGAAGGGTCGACAAAAAAGACGCGCTCCCAGGGGACGAACACATCGTCAAGCCACATCTGGCCGTCGAGCTCGTCGAACCGGCTGCTGAGCGGCGCGACAAAAGGGTTGCGGTCGCGCGCAGCGATCTTGCGGCAGAGCGTCGTGGCTCCGGGCGCGTTGACCGGCAGGATCAAACCGGCGCGATGCCCGCCGATCTCGATGCCCGTGAGGGCGCCGATATAGACATCCTCGGCATAGGCCGGACTCGTATGCATGCCGAGCTTGCCGCGGATGACGACCCCGGCATCGCTCTCGCGCACTAGCTCGAGCGCCACGCGCTGGCGCGGATCCGGACGCATACGCTGGCCGATGATCGGAGCACCGCCGCAATAGGTGAGAAACCGTCCGCTGCGAGCAATCTGCTCACGGTATGAGATCGCCTCGGCGATCTGCTCATTCGGCGCCTGATGCGCCTGCAGTGCGGTCAAGACGCCGAGCGCGATCAGATTGCCGTAAGCCGGAGTGTGGGTAATGTTGCCGGCGCTCAAAAATGTGGTTTTGGCGAAGGAGCGGCCCATCCGGGTCAGATCCTCGGCGCTCTTTGGCATCACATAGGCCAACGGGATTCGCTCCCGGTCGGCATTTGGCGGCGTCAACAAAAGGTCCTGCCAAGCCGGGTCGAGGTGGCGGTCATACCAGGCGGCATATTCCTCGACCATTGCGTGTGTCGCCGGATGCGTGGTCACGTCCTCGACCTGGCCCTCGCCCATCACCCACACTCTGCGTCCGTCGCGTAGAGATTGGCGGTAGTCGGCGCCTGTTCTCATCTTGCATCACTCACCGCTTCCGCTCGATCCCGGCGAGCTTTTCCAGCACGGCGCAGACCGCGCCGGTGTCCTGGCCGCCGCGGCCTTGCGCGACGCCAGCATGATAGAACTGCGCCGCGGCGGTGAAGAGCGGCGTCGGACAATGGAGGTCGGCGGCGAATTTGCCGATGATGTCGAGGTCCTTCAAATGAGTTGTCATTGTCGCCATCGGCTCATCGTACTGGCCCCTCACCATCATCGGGCCGCGGATCTGAAACATTCGCGAGGAGCCGGCGCTGTCGACGATCACGTCGAAGACCAGCGCCGGATCGAGCCCCGCCATCTCGCCGAGCACAAAGGCTTCGGCCGACGCCAGATTGTGGATCGTGACGAGATGGTTAGCGATGAACTTCATCCGGCTGCCGTTGCCAAAGGCGCCGACATATTTCTGCGCCCGCGACATGCCGGCGAGCACCTCGCGGCAGCGCTCGAACGCCGCCTCGTCGCCGCTGGCGAAGACGACGAGGTCTTTATTGGCCGCCTGGGCGCCGGTGCCGCTGACCGGGCAGTCGAGTAAAATCTTGCCCTGCGCCGCGAGCTGCGCGTGCCCGCGCGCCTTCGCCTCGATCGGCAAGGTGCTGCATTCGATGACGATCTGGCCCGTGCCGTTGCCAGAAGCAATGCCACCTTGGCCCGCCATCACCTGCTCAAAGGCATCGACATTGGGCAGCGAGGTGATCAGGATCTCGGCCTTTTCGGCGACGTCGCGCGGCGAGGTAGCGGCGATCCCACCGGACTCGGCGAGCCGCGCCATAGCCCCGTCGGCGATGTCGTAGCCGACGACCTCGAAGCTGTGACGCAAGAGGTTGCGCATCATCGCCGTGCCCATGATGCCAATGCCGACGATGCCGACGCGCCCGGCCATCACGCCCTCCAGAACCTTTGCCGCCGATCAGCAAACCGCGATTGCTCGTCATCGGCAAGGGATGTGATTGCGAGGAGCGCCTCGCGCGCGACCAGCAATCCCGAGCGGACGAGCACTCAGCGGCCCGAGATTGCTTCGCTTCGCTCGCAATGACAATCTGACGGCGGCAGTTCGAGTGTTTTTACATAAGGAATTCACCGAAAGATGTCGCGCAAACCAGCGAAGCGGTCTAACCGGGTTCATCAACTGCCCGGCAGATCGGCAATACTGCGGAACCTGACCGCCGGATGATCGGTGAAGAAGATGTCTCGGGTACGGCTATTGGTACCGTACTGAGCGCCGGGATCGTCGATGTCTTCTCCGACGAGGTGGTGAACGCGGCGGACCTTGGCGGCGCCGCCGATCCGCCCGAGCGGGCGATCGGGCGGTGCTGGTTGGCTGTCACCGCCGCGGCGCTGGTGACCGGGGCGTATGCCGCGCCGGTAGTCATTCCCGCGGCGGAAATCTCGCCAGTGCCGATCGCCGGCATTGCACCGAGCTACGGCCCGAAAACGGTCAGCGCGGTGCCCAATGCGGCGGCGATCGTGCGGCGCATCTGGTTGCCGGGAATCGACGCCGGCTACGACCCGCAAGGGCTCGCGGTCGATGGTGGCGGCATTTACGTCTCCGCTTATCGCAGCGACAGCTTGGGGGTCCGTCGCGGGCCGTGCCGGGTGATCCGGATCGATCTCGAAACGGGTGGTCCGACCGGATATGTCGATGTGCCGAGCCCGTGCGGGCATGCCGGCGGCCTTGCCGTCGGCGGCGACGGCATGCTTTACGTCGCCGACACGCACACGCTCTTCGCTACCCCGCTTGCCCAGGCGTTCGGCCCGGGTGCGCGATTCC
>VAZT01000130.1 GCA_005884825.1 Alphaproteobacteria bacterium | reverse complement strand
CCTGTTCAGCTTTATCGCTGGCGAAGGCATCGGCAATTATGTATCCGGCGGATGGAGCCTCGGGGTACCGCTGTCGACCAACTTCACGGTGACAACCGCGTGCGCGACCCCCCAGGTGGGCTGCCAGGGCGGAAATGCCGCGTCGAATGTGCTATTTAAGCAAAACTTCGCCTACAGCACCAACGGCGGCTATCAGCATTGGTGGGCGCCAAACCTGCGGTCGACGATCGCGGCCGGCGTGGCTCATCAGGACATATCCTCGCAGCTGATCGGGCCGACCCAAGCGATTGCCGTCAACAAGGAGCAGTGGAACGCCTTCGCCAACCTGGTGTGGAGCCCGGTCGCGTTTATCACTACCGGCATCCAATACATGTATGGCAGGCGCATTGTCGTCGCGAACGCCAAGGGTTCGGAACAGGTGATTACGTACAAATGGCGCGTGGCGTTCTAGGGCAGAGGCCAATGCTCGAGCTCATCGACGGCCTTCCCGGCAACGTCGTCGGCATCGCGGTAAGCGGACGTCTGACGATGCAGGACTGCCAGGACGTCTTGGTCCCGGCGATGCAGAAATCCCTCAAACGGCACGAGAAGATTCGGCTGTATTACGAGCTCAACTCTCGGTTTCCCGGCGCCGCGTGGGACGAGCTCGACTTCGGACTGGAGCACGCTTCGCGCTGCGAGCGGGTTGCGATCGTCACCGACATCGGTTGGGTGAGGCTGACCGTAAAGGCGCTTCGCTTTCTGATACCCAGCGAAATACGAGTCTTCCCGACCGTTCAGGCCGATGAGGGCCGCGCTTGGATCAGGGCGCGGCCGCGGCCCCAGATGGAGGCCGGGACAGCGGAGCCGATCCGAGCGCGGCGGGTCCGGCCGCGCCGCGTGAGCCGATCGTCACCGGCGCCTGCAGGGCCGCGAATTGCGCGCGAACAGGAGCAAACGGCGGCGATCAGCCACTGAACAGCCTCGCCGCGTCACCATTAGCGGGCATTTACGCTTTCTCTTTTGACCAATGGGCGCAGTTGCCGGGTCGCCGGCTCCGAGTGGTTCCCTATCTGCGATTGGGTCGCAGTCAGCTCGCGTTCCAGCGCTTCGATACGCCGGCGCCGGCTTCTTAGCTCGCGCCGCTTGCCGTGGCCGGCCATCCAGGCGGTAGCCACGCCGATCAGAGTTCCGATCACGAGGCTCAGGACGCACAGCAGGTATAGCGGCATATCCACGAGAAACGGCAGCGGCCAAAACGCGACCGACACCGTATCGCGATTGGAGACGGCGAACAGGATCAGAAAAATCGCGAGGACGAGAAAGCCGGCCCGGTAAAGGATCCTCATCCGCCGGGCCTTACCTTGAAAGCCGCGTCAGGCGTGGTCTGCGCTCTGGTTCAACCGGTCGCGCAGCTGCTTGCCCGTCTTGAAGAAAGGAATGTGCTTCTCGGCCACCGAGACACTGTCGCCGGTCCGCGGATTGCGGCCGACGCGGGCATCGCGGTGCTTGACCGAAAACGCGCCGAAGCCGCGTAGTTCAACTCGGTCGCCGCGCGCCAGCGCCGCCGCGATCTCGTCGAAGATCGCGGTAACGATGACTTCGACGTCGCGCTGGTAAAGATGAGGGTTGGCGTCGGCAAGCCTCTGTACGAGCTCCGATTTCGTCATCGCTATCGTCGCTCCCCGTCTTGCATTTGAAGCTGACCAGCCTGCCAAACCGGCCGGCAAGCGTCAAGCGGCCCCTCAAAGCCCTAATCCTCCCCCGCATGCGGGGGAGGGAATGGGTGCGGCTCAGCTCTTCTCTTCGGTTTCCTCCTGGCGGCGGGCGCGGTTGATCGCGGCGCCGAGGATATCGCCGAGGCTGGCGCCGGAATCGGAGGAGCCGAACTCGGCCATTGCGCGCTTCTCCTCGTCGACCTCGCGGGCCTTGATCGACAGGGACAGCTTGCGCGTCGCGCGATCGATCGCGGTCACCTTGGCGTCGACCCTTTCACCGACCGCGAAGCGGTCCGGCCGCTGCTCGCTGCGGTCGCGGGACAATTCGGACTTGCGGATGAAACCGGGCATGCCGTCGCTGACCGTCACCTCGACGCCACCATCGATAATGGCCGAGATCGTGCCGGTCACGACATCGCCCTTTTTCACCTTGGCCATGCCGGCTTCGAACGGATCGGATTCGAGCTGCTTGATGCCGAGGCTGATCCGTTCCTTCTCGACGTCGACATCGAGCACCTTGACCCGCACCGCGTCGCCCTTGCGATAGTCGTTGATCGCCTCTTCCCCCGGCCGGTTCCAATCGATGTCGGACATGTGAACCATGCCGTCGATGTCGCCGGGCAGGCCAACAAAGAGGCCGAACTCGGTGATGTTGCGGACTTCGCCTTCGAGCTCGGTGCCGACCGGGTGCTCCTCGACAAAGGCTTCCCACGGGTTGGCCAGGGTCTGCTTCAGGCCGAGGCTGATGCGTCGCTTTTGCGGATCGACATCGAGCACCATGACCTCGACCTCTTGGCTGGTCGAGACGATCTTTCCCGGATGCACGTTCTTCTTGGTCCAGCTCATCTCGGAGACGTGAACCAGACCTTCGACCCCCGGCTCCAACTCGACGAAGGCACCGTAGTCGGTGATGTTGGTGACGCGGCCGCGGAATTTGGCGCCGGACGGGTATTTGAGCTCGACACCCTCCCAGGGGTCGGATTCGAGCTGCTTCATGCCGAGCGAGATGCGCTGCGTCTCGGGGTTGAAGCGGATGACCTGAACCTTGACGTTCTGCCCGATATTCAGAGCCTCGGAGGGGTGATTGATGCGACGCCACGCGATGTCGGTGACATGCAGCAATCCGTCGACGCCGCCGAGATCGACAAAAGCGCCGTAATCGGTGATGTTCTTGACGACGCCGTTGAGGATCTGGCCCTCCTTGAGGCTGGCGACGAGCTCGGAGCGCTGCTCGGCACGGCTTTCCTCGAGGACGGCGCGGCGCGACACGACGATGTTGCCGCGCGAGCGGTCCATCTTGAGGATCTGGAAGGGCTGCGGCGATCCGAGCAGCGGAGTGATATCGCGCACCGGCCGGATGTCGACCTGGCTGCCGGGCAGAAACGCGACGGCGCCGTTGAGGTCGACGGTAAACCCGCCCTTCACGCGGCCAAAAATGGTCCCGGTGACGCGGTCGTTTGTCTGAAAGCTCTTCTCGAGCTGGGTCCAGGCCTCCTCGCGCCGCGCCTTCTCGCGCGACAGTTGGGCCTCCCCGTTCTTGTCCTCCATCCGTTCGAGATAGACCTCGACGGTGTCGCCGACATTGATCTCGAGTTGGGCGCCTCCGGCGGCGAACTCCTTGAGCGGAACGCGGCCCTCCGATTTCAGGCCGACATCGATCAGCACGGCGTCGTTCTCGACCGAGATGACCCGGCCCTTGACGACAGTGCCCTCCAAACTATTGACGACCCCGAGCGATTCATCGAGAAGCGCGGCAAAGCTCTCTTTTGCAGACGCCTCCCGGGTTTGTAGTTCTACTGCTGCCATTCCTTCTCCTCTAGCGCACGCGCAACCAGCGCGCAGGCGCGCTCAAACACCACATCGGCATCGAGCGTCGTCGTGTCGATGATGTGGGC
>VAZT01000129.1 GCA_005884825.1 Alphaproteobacteria bacterium | reverse complement strand
AATCTTTGCCCGGCTGATCAATGTCAAAGGAATGGTGAGCGTGCTTTATCGTAGATAAGGTGATCCCGCGTGAAACGAATTCCGGTATCAGCGCCGTCATCAACGTCGTTTTTCCGCTTCCGCTCCAGCCGGCGAGACCGAAGACCCGCATTGTCGCCCGGTCCATATGGGTTCAATTGGGGACGCGCACGGCCGTCACAATCTCCTCAAGCCAAATGCTCTGATTCGCGGCTCGCAGGGGCGGCCCGAGGGCGCGCCATGTGGCGCAGTCCGGCCCGCAGGTAGTCGTATCCGGTCACCAAAGTCAGGATTGCGGCGATCCACAATAAAGTCTCGCCGATTGCCGTCACCGGCACAAAACCGGGCCCGGCGTCGCCGACGATCAGGACCCCGATCGCTACCATCTGAATGACCGTCTTCCATTTGGCGAGCCGGGACACCGGCATGCCGACCCGCAGCCCGGCGAGGTATTCGCGAAGCCCGGAGACCAGGATCTCCCGACACAGGATAACCAGCGCTGGGAGCAGCGCCTCGGCCGAGAGCCGTCCAAAGGCGGTCAGCATGAACAATATCGCCGAAACCAGCAATTTGTCGGCGATCGGGTCGAGAAAACGTCCGATTTCGGATTGCTGTTCCCAGCGTCGCGCCATGTGCCCATCGAGCCAGTCGGTCACCCCCGCGGCCGAGAAAAGCGCGCAGGCGAACCAACGGGCATAGTCGCCCGGCACGTAAAAGGTCGCGATCACCACCGGAATCGCCAGGATGCGCGACAAGGTCAGCAGGTTGGGCAGGCTCGTAATCGGCACACATTACTCCTGCTGAAGGCTAAGGGAGGGCAGCAGCTTACCCGTCCGGGTGGAAGTGGTCATAAATCTTTTTTGCTACAGTTTTGCTTATGCCGGACACGCGTTCCAGCTCCCCGAGCCCGGCCCGGGCGACCGCCCGCGCCGAGCCGAAATGGTGCAGCAGCGCCTGCTTGCGGCGTGCGCCGACACCCTCGATTTCATCGAGCGGGGAGCGTCCCAGGGCCTTCGTTCGCCTGGCCCGGTGCGTGGCGATGGCAAACCGATGCGCTTCGTCGCGCAGGCGCTGCAAGAAGTAGAGGACGGGGTCGCGCTGATCGAGCGAAAACGGCGCGCGCCCCGGCACAAAAAAGTGTTCCCGCCCCGCATTGCGGTCCGGCCCCTTGGCTATCCCGACGATGGCGACATCGGCAATGCCGAGCTCTTCGAGGACGCCGCGGCCGATATTGAGCTGTCCCTGGCCGCCGTCGATCAGGATCAAATCGGGCCAGTTGCCCCGGTCGCGTTCCGGATCCTCTTTGACGGCGCGGGCGAACCGGCGCATGAGAACTTCGCGCATCATCGCATAATCGTCACCGCCCGCAGCCCCCACCCCTCCTTCCCCCGCCGGCGGGGGAGGGTGAGGCTGGGGGCGGCGGGAGGTCGCGGCGGCGCCCGCCCGGGCCGGCGCGGCGCCGCGGATCGTGAATTTGCGGTAGGCGTTTTTGACGAGGCCCTCGGGGCCCGCCACAATCATCGCGCCGACCGCATTCGTGCCTTGGATGTGGCTGTTGTCGTAAACCTCTACGCGGTGCAGCGGTCTGCCGATGCCAAAGGCGGCTGCGACACCGTCGAGCAGTTGACGCTGGGAGGCGCTCTCGGCGAGCCGACGGCCCAGCGCCTCACGCGCGGTTGTGAGTATCCGATCGATCAGCCGCCTTTTATCCCCACGCTGAGGTACTGCGAGGCTGACCCTCGGCCCGCCGAGCGACAACGCTTCTTCGACCAAATCCTGCTCGACCAGCCGGTGGCTGAGCAATACGAGGGGCGGTTTTGCGCGATCGTCATAAAATTGGCCGACAAACGAGGTGAGGACCTCCTCCACCGAGAGCTGCCGGTGATGGCTCGGGAAATACGCCCGATTGCCCCAATTCTGCCCGCCGCGAAAGAAGAAAACCTGGACGCAGGTCTGTCCGCCTTCCTGATGGGCGGCGATGACGTCGGCATCGACCACTCCGGCAACATGGATGTCTTGGTGCCCTTGGACGAGCGACAGCGCGCGGATTCGGTCACGAAGCAACGCCGCCGCCTCGAAATCCAGCGCGTTCGCGGCCCCTTCCATCTCGGCGGCGAGCCGTTGCTGAACATCGTCGCTCCTGCCGGACAGAAAGGTGTGCGCCTGCTGGATCAGCGCTGCGTAATCCTCGCGGGTGATGTAACCGACGCAAGGGGCGCTGCACCGTTTGATCTGGTACAGCAGGCAAGGGCGAACGCGGGTGGAAAAAACGCTGTCGCTGCACGACCGCAGCAGGAACGCCTTTTGCAGGGTCACCAGAGTGCGATTGACCGACCCGGCGGAGGCGAAAGGACCGAAATAGCTGCCTTCCTTGGTTCGCGCGCCGCGGTATTTCGTGAGCTGCGGAAAGTCGTGACCGGCGGTGAGATGGATAAACGGGAACGATTTGTCATCGCGCAATAGCACATTGTAGCGGGGCATCAGCCGCTTGATCAGATTGCATTCGAGCAGCAGCGCTTCCGCCTCGGTGTGGGTGACGACGATTTCTATCGCGGCAGTCTCGGCAATCATGCGGCGCAGCCGGTTCGACAACCCGGCCGGATGCGCATAATTCTGCACTCGGCTCTTCAGGCTGCGCGCCTTGCCCACATATAGCGCGTCGCCCTTGCGATCGAGCATGCGGTATACGCCCGGATTGGCGGGCATACTCCTCAGCGCCTCGCGGATGATAGCGACGCCGGCTGCAACTCCTGTGGCGGCTGAGTGGCGCGCCGGGGGGTCGGGAATTGCGGCCTCGGCCGGCACCGCATTGTCGGAAGATCCGGGGGAAGGCTCGGCGAAGCCGTCCGGAGCCCGCCTGGGGTCGGTCAGCGATGGCGCGCTGCGCCGCTGAATCCGCCGCGTCCTGACCGGCGCCCCAATTTCCGTTACTTTGTCGTCCGTCGTTCCCGTCACGAGATCGTCAACTGGTTGAGGCGACACGCCGATTCGGGGTATCCACGAAAGCTGTGGATATCTCTGTTGAAAACCTGGGGGGAGGAAACTCGGATTGCAGGAATACCTTGCATTTGTGACATTTGATTAAAATTTAGGCAAACGCTTATCATACTGAAAAAATTGGGTTTTGACCGGGAATGGTTAATGTCGATGACAAAATGTAACAGTCCTCGCGCTTCGCTCATTGCCGCATCATAACGTCGCCGCCTGTGAACAAATCTGCGCCGCAGCCCCCGTCCACGCTCTCTTTCCCTCAGAATGCACCTTCTACTCGACCGGCAACTGCCGTTGTGGTTGCGCCCAACCGAGATGCTGCCCACCATCGAGCGCGATCATCTGACCCGTCATTGCCGGCGCCGCCAAGATGAAGCGCATTGCTGCCGCGATCTCGCGGGGACCGGTCCCGCGGCGCAACGGCATCAGTTCGCATTGCCGGGCGAACTGGTCGGCCGTCTGGCGCGGGCTCGGTAACGTCGGACCGGGGCCGATGCCGTTCACCCGGATGCGCGGCGCCAGCGTGTGCCGGCAGCCGGGCCGCGAAATTTTGAATAAGAACGAATGGGGCGCGCAGGTTCACTGCGATGTGTGAATCCCAGCGCTCGCGCGTCACCGTCTCGACCGTATCGTTGACGAAGACCGCGGCATTGTTGACTAGGCAGCCGATCGGCCCGAGCTCGCGCTCAGCGTGCGGGAGCAGCGCGGAAACGGCCGCCTCATCGGCGAGATCGGCGGCAAGCGCAACCGCTGCACCCCCTTTTGCGCGGATCAGCTCGGCCAACCTTTCGGCTGCGTCGCGTGAGCGGTGATAGTGAATCGCGACGGCGAAACCGTCCTCGGCGAGGGCGAGCGAGAGCGCGCAGCCGATCCGCTGTGCACCGCCGGTTACCAGGGCCACCCGAGGTATCGGGGGAACCGGCAGCGCCCCGGTCGGCTGGTCGCCGGGCCCGGCATCACCGATAGCATTACCGACGGGCACGGCGTTCCTTGCGAGCCCGCATCTTGGCGCGGACGACGTCGCGCGCCGAGACGCCGGCGCGTCCCGCGATGGAGCGGCCTCGCGGAGCGTCGGCGCGCCGGGACCCGGCTCCGGCCCCGTTAGGCAGCGCAACCGAGAGGCCCAGATCGGCCTGCTCGAGTCGGCGGATCTCGTCGCGCAACCGCGCTGCTTCCTCGAATTCGAGATCGGCGGCCGCCTCACGCATGCGCTTTTCGAGATCCGCGATTACGGTCTTCAGATCGGCCCCCTGGTAGTGCGCCGCTTCGCCCTCCGACAACCCAAAGGTTACGTGATCGCGCTCATAGACGCTTTCGAGGATATCGGAGATGCCGCGACGCACGCTTTCGGGTGTGATGCCGTGTGCGGCATTGTAGGCCTGCTGCTTTTCGCGCCGGCGGTTGGTCTCGTCGATCGCCGCCTTGAGACTGTCCGTCATGCGGTCGGCATAGAGGATTGCGCGGCCGTCGATGTGGCGAGCGGCCCGGCCGATCGTCTGGATCAATGAGGTGCGTGAGCGCAGATAACCCTCCTTGTCGGCGTCGAGCACCGCCATCAGCGCGCATTCCGGGATGTCGAGCCCCTCACGCAGCAGGTTGATCCCGATCAGCACGTCGAACATGCCGAGGCGAAGATCGCGGATGATCTCGATGCGCTCGATCGTGTCGATATCGGAATGCATATAGCGCACACGCAGCCCGGCCTCGTGCAGGTATTCGGTCAACGCCTCGGCCATCTTCTTGGTCAGGGTGGTGACCATGACCCGGTGCCCGCGCAAGGCCGCCTCGCGGCACTCCGCCATCAAATCGTCGACCTGGTTGTCGACCGGCCGGATGATGCAGGGCGGGTCGACAAGACCGGTGGGCCGCACGATCTGCTCGACAAAGACGCCGCCGGTGCGCCGCATCTCCCAAGGGCCGGGGGTGGCCCCGTATTCGGCAAGGCACGTCTTGCGCGTCCAGTCGCCGCCGAACATGCCGCCGAGCTGCGGCACCGTGACGTGCGATTCGTCGACGAAGACGAGCGCGTCACGCGGCATGTATTCGAAGAAGGTCGGCGGCGGCTCGCCCGGCTTGCGGCCGGTCAAATAACGCGAATAGTTCTCGATCCCGGCGCAGCTGCCGGTCGCCTCTATCATCTCGAGATCATAGGTGGTGCGCTGCTCAAGCCGCTGCGCCTCGAGCAATTTCCCTTCCGTGTGGAGCTCCTCCAGGCGGATCTTGAGGTCGCGCTTGATCTGCTCGATTGCCTGCAGGAGGGTCGGGCGCGGCGTCACGTAATGACTGTTGGCGTACACTTTGACCGAGTGCAACGTTGCAGTCTTTTCACCGGTCAGCGGGTCGATCTCGTGGATCGCCTCGATCTCGTCGCCGAACAGCGAGATGCGCCAGGCGCGATCTTCGTAATGCGCCGGGAACAATTCGATCGTGTCGCCGCGCACCCGGAACGAGCCGCGGAAGAAATTGTGGTCGTTGCGCCGATACTGTAGTTCGACAAACCGGGCGAGCAATTGGGTGCGGTTGACCCGGTCGCCCTTGGTGAGCGACAGTGTCATCTGCGAATACGTCTCGACCGAACCGATGCCGTAGATACACGAGACCGAGGCGACGACGACGACATCGCGCCGCTCGAGAATCGCGCGCGTCGCCGAGTGGCGCATCCGGTCGATCTGCTCGTTCAGCGATGATTCCTTCTCGACATAGGTGTCGGTGCGCGGAACATAGGCCTCGGGCTGGTAATAATCGTAGTAGGAGACGAAGTACTCGACCGCGTTCTCTGGGAAGAAGCTCTTCATTTCGCCGTAGAGCTGTGCCGCCAAGGTCTTGTTGGGCGCGAGTATGATCGCCGGGCGCCCGGTGCGCTCGATGACATGCGCCATCGTAAAGGTTTTCCCCGAGCCGGTGACGCCGAGCAGCACTTGGTCGCGTTCGCCGCCGGCGATGCCCTGGCACAATTCCTCGATCGCCTGTGGCTGGTCGCCCGCCGGGCGGAATTCGGATTGCAGCTGAAACGGCCTGCCGATATCGCTCTGCGGCCGCTCGGCGGCCATCAACGGCAGCATCGTGATCAAGTCCAACGCGTCAGCCGATTTCATGCCCGGCACCGAACTGGCGGTTCTACAAAGCGATATATAGTTTAATCGAACAGGCGCGCGATGTCAGAGGGCCAAACTAGGCCGGCCCTGTGAGCGATTGTGGAGCGCTCGGCGAAAGTGGGTTGACTCAAACCCAGCCGCTCGCACAACGAGCCGCGAAACATGCAGGCGAGCTCCTCGTTCGCCATCGCCTAAAGCATCAGGGATTCGATAATTAATCTGGCAAATCATAGCGAAATCTCGTCTTACCGGCGAAGGCGGTGCCCATGGCCGGGATAGATCGCGGCCTTCGCCGCGAAGACGGGGGACCGGCGCCGCCGCGAATCGAGGCAACGGATGGCTTCACAACGAAGGGGTCCGCCCGTAAGTTGGCGGAGTTTGCTTCTCTGCAGGTATGGGCTTGTCATGTCCTTTCTCGCCGACCGTCTTGCTCGCGTCAAACCGTCGCCGACGATGGCGATGACCGCGCTCGCCACCGAATTGAAGGCGACTGGGCGCGATATCGTCAGCCTGTCGGTCGGCGAGCCCGATTTCGACACGCCGCCAAATGTCCAAGAAGCGGCGATCGCGGCGATGCGGCGCGGCGAGACGCGCTACACGACCTTTGACGGCACGATCGAGCTGAAGCGCGCGGTCTGCGGCAAGTTCAAGCGCGAGAACGGTCTCGACTACGAGACCGCGCAGATCACGATCGGCTCAGGCGGCAAGCAGGTGCTGTACAATGCGCTGGTCGCCACGATCAATCCCGGGGACGAGGTCGTCATCCCGGCGCCGTTCTGGGTCTCCTACCCCGAGATGGTTCTGCTCTGCGAGGGGACGCCTGTCCCGGTGCCCAGCCCGCAAAACAACGGCTTCAAGATGCGGCCCGAGGATCTCGACGCGGCGATCACGCCGCGGACCAAATGGCTGATCCTCAATTCGCCGTCGAACCCGAGCGGCGCCGCCTACACCGAGGCGGATCTGAAAATGCTCTCCGAGGTCCTGCTGGATCACCCCCATGTCTGGGTGATGACCGACGACATGTACGAGCACCTCGTCTACGACGATTTCGAGTTCAAGACGATCGCCCAGCTGGAGCCGCGCCTTTATGAGCGCACCTTGACCGTCAACGGCGTCTCAAAGACTTATTGCATGACCGGGTGGCGGATCGGCTATGGCGGGGGCCCGAAGGCTCTTATCAAGGCAATGGGCGCGATCCAGTCGAACTCGACCGCCAACCCGTGCTCGATCAGCCAGGCGGCGGCGATCGAGGCCCTGACGGGCCCGCAGGATTTCATCCCGGTCCATAATCGCAGCTTCAAGGAACGGCGGGATCTCGTCGTCGATATGCTGAACCGGATCCCCGGGCTATTCTGTCCGCGCCCGGAGGGGGCGTTCTACGTCTATCCGTCCTGCGCCGGCGTCATCGGCAAGCGGACCCCGGCCGGGCAGACGATCACGAGCGACGAGGATTTCGTTCGTTATCTGCTGGAGGCTACCGGAGTGGCGGTGGTGCATGGCGCCGCCTTCGGGCTGTCGCCGCATTTCCGCATTTCCTACGCGACCTCGACCGAGGTCCTGCGCGAGGCCTGCGAGCGCATCGATCGCGCCTGCCGCGCCCTATCATAGAGTTGCAATAAACCCGTTTCGGTTGTATCCTCCACCAGTGAGGCGGTGAGACAAAGAGACGGATGACGGTGCCGCGTGAGAATGACCTGCTCACAGAGCGGGTGATTGGCTTCGCGATCGAAGTTCACCGTTCACTGGGGCCTGGATTGCTCGAATCGGCCTATGAGGAGTGTTTGTGCTTCCAACTCAAGCAAAAAAGCATTCCTTTCAAGCGCCAGGTATTCTTGCCCGTTATTTATAAGTCGGTCCGGCTGGATTGCGGTTATAAGGTCGATATCGTCGTGCAGCAGCAGGTTATCCTCGAGCTCAAGACAGTAGA
>VAZT01000128.1 GCA_005884825.1 Alphaproteobacteria bacterium | reverse complement strand
GCGGTGCGCCGGGCGATTGGCGGCGAGACTTTGCTGATGCTCGACATGAATGCCGCCTACGATCTGCCGGAATGCATCGATTTTGCGCGTGCCGTCGAGCCGCATCGGATCTTCTGGCTCGAAGAGCCGCTGCATTGGTATCTGCAGCCGGCCGATTTCGCCCGCCTCGCTGCAGCGACGCCGATCCCGCTCGCCCATGGCGAACGCGAGCTGACCCGCTTTACCGTTCGCGATTTCATCGTCGAGAGCGGCGTTCAGTTTGTTCAATTCGACGCTACGCGGGCCGCGGGGTTTACCGAGGCATTACGCATTGCCGCACTGGCCGAGCAACACGGCGCCATCGTCGCGCCGCACACCGCGCCCGAATTGCACGGGCATCTCGTGCTCGCCGTGCCGCGTTGCGCCTTTGGCGTCGAATCGCACGGCGGACCCGACACCGACCCGCTCGCCCACGGCCTCTTTCGCGACCACCCGGAATTGCGCGACGGTCATCTGATCATCGTCTCGTAGGCCTTGTTGGCGGGTTCCAGGGCAATCGAAGCGCCGCGGCGGCGCAGCCGCTTCAGGGTGACCTCCTGATCGTCGACCAGCGCGACGACGACGCAGCCGTTTTCGGCGGTGTCGCACCGCTGAATGACCACCGTGTCGCCGTCGAGAATGCCGGCCTCGATCATGCTGTCGCCGGACACCTCGAGCGCGTAATGTTCGCCGCCGCGGCCGAGGAGGCTGGCCGGCACGCCGACCGTCGTGCTCTGGTCCCGCAAGGCCTCGATCGGCGTGCCGGCCGCGATCCGGCCGTAAAGCGGCAGGTCGACGGCCTCGACGTCGTTCGCGACCGGTGTGCCGGGCAGCGAACTCGCGAAATCGCCGCGGATGACCGTGGGAGAGAACCTGCCGCGTTCAGCCGCCGGCGCGGGAGCGGCTGACTCCTCCGGCAATTTTACGACTTCCAACGCCCGGGCGCGATGCGGCAACCGTCTGATAAACCCGCGCTCCTCGAGCCCGCTGACGAGGCGATGAATGCCGGATTTGGATTTGAGGTTCAACGCATCCTTCATCTCGTCGAAGGACGGTGAAACGCCGGTTGCAGTCAGCCGCTGGTTAATAAACAGCAACAACTCGCGCTGTTTCCTGGTCAGCATGAGACCCCCTTCTGCACTGCAGAACGAACCCTAAACACTACTGGTATGTTCTAGTTTAGTTCGCAGCCGAGGTCAAGCGGTTGAGATCCTCATGGCCCAGGATGGGGTCCGCTCACCTGGCATTCGGTCGGGTTTCGGTATAGGGGATCGGCATTGCGATGCCCAATCTCTATCCGCTGATCCGCCCGGTGTTGCGCCGGCTGGCACCCGAAACCGCGCACGCCCTCACCTTGCGAGCCCTCGAGGCGGGACTAGGCCGGTTCATGACCGATCGCGCTGCGCGACAGCCCGACCCGCCAATGCTGGCACAGCGCCTGTGGGGGCTGGACTTTCCGAACCCGGTCGGGCTCGCCGCCGGCTTCGACAAGGATGCCCGGGTGCCCGAGGCGCTGCGAAGCTTCGGTTTCGGGTTTGTCGAGATCGGCACCGTCACCCCGCGGCCGCAACCCGGGAATCCGAAACCCCGACTGTTCCGCCTCGAAGAGGAGCAGGCGATCGTCAACCGAATGGGGTTCAACAGCGGCGGGCTCGATGCCGCGGTGGACCGCCTCGAGCGGTGCCGCCACACCGGGATCGTCGGGGTCAATCTCGGCAAGAACCGCGATTCGAGCGATGCCATTGCCGATTATGCGGAGGGGATCCGCCGTGCATCTCGGGTGGCCGATTACCTCGTGGTCAACATTTCTTCCCCGAACACCCCGGGTTTGCGCGACCTGCAGCGCCGTGCGGCCCTTCAATCATTGCTGGCGCCATTACTTCGAGACCGTGACGAAAACCGGCGTCCGCTGCCGTTGCTGGTGAAGATTGCGCCCGACCTCACGGCGGAGGAACGAGAAGACATCGCTTCGGTGGCTCTCGCTGCCGGCATCGATGGCCTGATCGTGTCCAATACCTCGGTGGGCCGGCCGGAAGGCCTAGTCAGCCCTTATGCGATAGAATCAGGCGGCCTCAGCGGGCGGCCGCTCTTTGCGGCATCGACCGCTCTGCTCGCCGACATGTACCGGCTGACACGAGGCAAATTGCCGCTGATCGGCGTCGGCGGAGTGACCAGCGCCGCGGAAGCCTACCAGAAGCTTCGGGCGGGGGCGTCTCTGGTGCAGCTCTATACCGCTCTCGTCTTTGCAGGCCCTGGTCTCGTGACCGACATAAAGAAAGGTCTCGCCGAATTGCTTCGCGCCGACGGCTTTACCGGCGTCGCCGAGGCGGTCGGCGCGCCAGCGGCTCGCTTTCGCAACTCCTCGGAAGCCGTCGCCGCCGCGGACCTGCCGCCCTAATCCTCTTTTCCGGGCTCTGCGACCGCGCTCTCGGCATTCGCCGCTTTGACGAGCTGTTCGAATTCGCTCTGCGTCTGGCAAATGTGCACTTTGCAACGCGAATCGCGCCGTGCTTCGGCCGCCAGCGCACGCTGGTCGTACCTCGCTGCGTCGACACGCGGATAACGAAACGAGCCCCTCAACCCATCTGCCCGAGTGAAGGTATCATAGCTGTACCCCCCATCTCGCTCGAGCAACGGTCCGATCAACAATTCCATTCGATGACTGCTCCTCGTCTAAGTAGAGCTAGCCCAGCAACCTTCGTGCCGAGCGCTCGCGCAAGAGTTTCCTACCAAAACAAGCGTCCGTTTCCCGACCCGCCAGGGCAGGGCTAGCCTTCGAGTGTTCCTACCGCTCAGATGGGCCAGTACCGCTTCACGGGGACCGACTGCCGATAGAACGTGCACCCGGGAGGCATGTTCCGTTAAGTTCGGAAACATTCAGTAAACGAGAGACCTTTTAAGTAAGCGGCCATTAAGTTTTGCGCACTGACATTAATGTTACCGGTTGAAACATAATCGGCCGATGTTCGTGATCTCCGAGGTAATGGACACATGCCTGTTCGTCTGATTACCAGTCTGCGCGAGTTGGCGCCGCACTATGACGGCTTCATTCTCGACCTTTGGGGGGTGATCCATGACGGGGTGAGCCCGATCCCGGGAGCCATCGACTGCCTGCGGTCGCTGATCGACACCGGCAAGCGAATCGCCCTGCTCTCGAATGCGCCGCGGCGCGCCGACGACGTCGTCCGGCGGATCACCGCGCTCGGCGTGCCCGCCGGGCTCTATCATCACGTGATGTCGTCCGGCGAAGAGGCTTGGCAGCACCTCAAGCGGCGCGACGATCCATTCTATGCTGCGCTGGGCCGGCGATGCTTGCATATCGGCTCCGAGCGAGATCTGGAGATCCGGGAGGGGCTGGATCTCGAATATGTCGCCACCACCGAGGAAGCTCAGTTCATCCTCAATACCGGGCCGGCGGGATGGGACGACCGGATTGAAGATTACGAGCCGCTGTTATGCGACGCGATCGGCCGCGG
>VAZT01000127.1 GCA_005884825.1 Alphaproteobacteria bacterium | reverse complement strand
GTGCCCCGTGTCCGCTAAGTTGACAATGCCCCGGTGTGGCTTAGCGTACGATTTTGAACAAATCGTGTAGTGACCCCTTGAACGGGACTCTGACCTAGGATCCACCTCGCGCTCGGATCGCAAATTCTAACGTGTGGCATTGAGCGGAGCCGACGCCCTTTGCCCCAGCCTCTTTGCCGCGCAGAATGCGTCAGACGAACGTCAAATAGGCACGGAACCGTACGGTACCCCAAATCATCCACTAAGTCGGTGGATAACTCTGTTGAAAAATCGCGGCCGCGGCGTTGACCTCGCGGACGGTCTTAGCTTTTTCAGCGTTGCCCAAAATTATGCAGTGTTCTAACCATTTGATAAAGCACATTGTTTTAGACGAACGTTGTAAACCTTTTAAATACAATTCCTTTGGGACGCCTGTCGCAATTTGTAACATTTCCTGTGTGTAATTTCGTTGCCTCCCCGCGATATTCGCGGCGCCTTAAACGACTTATGCGGTCACACTAGCGAAAAAGCGAGCGCAAAACGTCCCGGATCAACGGAGCCAGGAGGCAAAGCATGCTCCTGTTCAAATCACTGCCGATATGATTCTCTTACGGCACCCACAGACGTATCGCCGGCCGGCTCATTACCGAAGCCATCAATTATTATCAATTCGTACGCATTGTCCAAATAAGAGTTCAAATGATTATTGATATAATCTGATACAACCATTGTTGGATTCGCCCTTGATTCCCGGTAATTGCGGATATCAGCTGTCTTACGTGCCCGGATTACTACAGTAATGCCGTCGCGATCCCGTATTTTCTTCTCAAAGGCCCTTATCTTCATGGTCGCCTCCCTCAAAGGACGGGCATGCCCTGTCTGTATATGGTGCGTCAGTTTGTAAAATGATCTGTGGCCGAGACAAGAATTTGCGTGTGTGCCTGGTCGAACGCCTCATTGGCGGTCGTGCCAGAACCGACTCTCAGGCAATAATATACTCTCAGGCAATCCGCCATTCGCGGTGCTGGTGGTCTACGGATCAAGGTGAGACGACTAAAATGACTACGTTGATGGAACAGGAGAAGCAGCGGATTTCCGGGCGGCTCGCGCGGCTCGATGCCGAACGGAACAAACTGAGCGGCCAACTCGAAGAGCTAGAAATCGCCGAACGTGTTCTGGCCCGATTCGGGGGAAAGGCGGTTACAACCGAGAAGCGACGGAGAGCACGCCCGTCAAAAACTACGCCAGCGGCCGCTGGGGAGCGCAGAGGCCGAAGCAATCAGAAAGTGCCCGGCGTTTCGATCAGCGACGCCAGTTTGAAGGCCGTGGGGGCGCATCGCGAGGGCGCCACCCCCGCCGAACTCCTCAACTATCTTTCACGGGAATTCGGGATGACGGTCCGGCCGAATCATCTTGGTGCCGCGCTGCAACGTCATCGCCGTGCCGGCCAGCTCGAAAACCGCGATCAGCGCTGGTACCTGCCGTCCTAAATCGCCGTCCATCAGACGGGGGACCGAGGGTTCGAATCCGGTTCCCTCCAGCGAAGAGTCTGGTGCGCGGACCGCTATTCCTGTCGGTGTAGTAACTCGCGGCTGAGGTGCGGGGCGCGCCTGAGTTTTGTAGAGAGCACGCCACTGCCGACGAAGTTCGCCGATGTCGAGCATAGGGAGGCGCGAGAGCGCCGCCTTAGTGACGGGTTTTGCCGCTCGGCGGTTTGACCGATTGAGGGCGACGGCTCGCCACATTTGTGGCGAGCCGAGATATCGTCGGTAACGAGGCTCATAGGTTCGCTGGCGCACCGATGCGATAGACCCGGCCGCGCTCCTCCTTGGCCGAAGCAAGGGTGAGCCCGAGCTTCTTCTTCAGGGTTCCCGAGAAGACGCCGCGCACCGTGTGCCGCCGCCAACCCGTGGCACGCGCCACTTCATCGACCGTTGCCCCTTCGGGCCGACCAGCATCGCGATCACCAGATGTAGTAAGTTTGGCGATTGTAGTCGCGATATAGAATACTTTACGGCTCCCACTTACCCAAACCCCCGATCATGCCTCTTGCAGATATCAAGAACTGGATTAGCGGCGAGACGGAAGTTTTTTTTTTGATCCGCTCCAGACCTCTCCTGCCGCCGCGAGTGTCGACGGCAATCTTGGCGGGGAGAGATTGACCGCGCGGGCGTCTATCCGGAAATTCGTGCATCTTGCCATCGCCGCCGTTATTGGAGCCTGCGCTTCGGTTGCCTTGGTTTATTTTGTTGTTTTGATGCGAAACTCGGTTGAGCCTTCGCGGGCAACTGATGCAGAGTCCGGCAGCGGGACACTTGTTACGGGAGGTGGAGTGCTAGGAGATGTCGGGGGGTCCAGGCCAGTCACGACGTCACTAACAGAGATCCCCATTCTGGGTATGCCGATCCTGAATCAGCCGACCACCGCGCACCCTGACGCACGGCTCGCGACCCCGAGGCAGGAGAGAAGGCCCGCGGCGCCGCAGCGGGCATCGCGGCGTGACCGGCCGCGGGCTTCGGCTAGTGATCAAGCAGAGCGCGAAGAGACCGCTCGGCTGATGAGAGACGAATTACGGCAGAGAGGGGTTGCCGCTGATGCTGCCTCCGGGTCTGGACACCCGGAATGACCAGGGAGCTTAGCGCGCAACGCGGGGGAGCGACTGTTCGATTGCGCGATCAAGCTTCATCCATGACTGGCATCCTCTCCCGCCTCGGGATTGGTTGGGCGAGGATGGCAACCTACAACTAAGGCGCCCACGGAAATCAAGACCTCGGATTTCGTGCGCGCGGGCAGCCTTGAAGAGTTGAAAGCCAAAGAGCGGCTCGCTGTGTACGGGCAACAAGCCGCAAGAGAGACCGTTCGAGTCCCCCTTTCTCCAGCGGCGAGTCATGCCGCAACATGTCGCTGCTTGGATAGTCGCTCTATTCAGGCTGGCCGAGCCCAACCGGCAGCCCGGTTTTCCGTAAACCCGAACAATCGTCTGGTAACGAACCCTGCCTCGAGGAGGCTAGGTTATGGAAAGCACGCCTGCCGCCGACCGCGTTGTCGGCATCGATCTGTCGACGTATAAGTGCAGCCGACGTAACTGCCGCTGAAACTCATTGTCGGCATGCGGGAAGGCCGCCGATCGCTCAGCGGCCCCCTAACCCGGCTCCTTTGTGGCCCTTCCCTGTGTTCGCCGGCGCGACGAAGAGAAAGAAGCCGCCGGAGCCGATACCGTCTCGCTGCAGCATGCAATACGAGCAGCCGTTCTAAACTAACTGCTCGAGTCGGAGGCGCGCCTCGCGCGCCCGTTGGTCGAGCTCGGCTCGCGGCACGCTCTTGTTCCACAGGTTTGCGCTCAGCATGGCACCCTCCACAGCACGAATGCCCCGAGTTCGACTCGGGGCAGCGCGATGAGATATGTCGCGCCGGGGTCTGAACAAATGTGAGCTGCTTCACATCACCGGCGATTTATTTGCGTCGGCCACGGGTAGGGGATAGGCCAACAGCACGAGTGATCATGTCGAGGTGTCGGTCGTACGTCATTCGGCCGATTTTGTCGGCAACAACCGTCCGGCCTC
>VAZT01000126.1 GCA_005884825.1 Alphaproteobacteria bacterium | reverse complement strand
ATTTCCCGCAGATCATTGCCGTCGATCTTGATCAGCCCCTCGTAATTGCCGTGCAGCATCTGCAGCAGCCGGGTCACGGTGGTTTTGCCCGAGCCGCTGCGCCCCATGATGCCGAGAATGGTGCCCTCCGGGGCAACGAAGGAGACGCCGTCGAGCGCCGGTGAGGAGGAGCCGCGATAGCTGAACCGCACATTCGCGAACTCTATGCGGCCGTTCAGCGGGGTGCGTATGCCGGCTTTCGACCGGCCCTCCTCGGCGGGTTGGTTGACTAGGTTGGAGACGGCCTTAACGGCAAGCTGCGCCTCGTCATATTGCTGCAG
Organism: Alphaproteobacteria bacterium; assembly: GCA_005884825.1. Lineage (GTDB taxonomy): Bacteria > Pseudomonadota > Alphaproteobacteria > ATCC43930 > CGMCC-115725 > AP-15. The sequence continues at coordinate 5,679 of VAZT01000126.1, read as the reverse complement.
CAGCTGCGAGAGTTGGACCAACGGGGCGGCCACCCGCTGGGTCAGCATCATGAACGCGACGAGAGCGCCGACATAGACCTGATCTTTCGTGGTGATCGCGAGATAAACGGCGAGCGCAAAGGTGCCGTTGACCATCAGTCTTTCGAGTGGCGTCACGACGGTCTGGATGACATTGGCGGTCCGGCCCTCCTCGAGGCGCAGCCGCGCCGCGGTCGCGACGCGGACGTCCCACTCGTGCCGTTGGCGCGCATCGAGCGCCAGTGACTTCACCGTCCGGATCCCTTGGAGGTTCTCCACCAGGAACGCGTTCTTGAAACCTTCTGCACGGAATGCGGCGGCGCCCTTGCGGCGCAGCACCGGCAACATCCAGATGATCCACAGGCAGATCAGCCCGCAAAATCCCAACACTGCTCCGGTCAGGATCGCGCTAAAGAAAAACATGATCGGCAAAAATATCAGCAGCACGAAGCTGTCGAGCACCGTGCCGAATACCTGTCCCGTCAAGAACCCGCGGATCTTGAACATCTCGTTCATGTCGCGGGTGATCATCCCGGTCGATGACCGCTCGAAAAAATCGAGAGGCAGGTTCAATACCTTGTTGAACATGTAAGTGTACAGGTTAGCGTCGATCCGGGCGGTGATGTGAAGGACGAGGAAGCGTCGTAAATAGCCGAAGATCGTCTCGAATGTGATCAACACCAGCATCGTGACGCATAAGACGGCGAGCGTGTCGAGGCTTTGGAAATAGACGACCCGGTCGATCAGCAATCGCCAGAACATGATCGGGCCGAGCGCCAGCAGGCTCAGCATGATCGCCGCCACGCCAATGTCCCGGACGAGGCGGCTGTCACGGAGCAGCTGCGCCGCAATGAGGCGCAATCCGAACGGTTGATCCTCGTCGCTAAGGCGGTAATCGCGTTTGATGAGGATGACGTCGCCCGACCATGCCAAGGCCAGCCGCTGCGCGTCGAGGCTCAGGGGCGCATCCTCGCTCGCCAACGGGTCTTGCACCACGACATGCGGCGGCTGCGCCTTCGCCTCGGTCCGCAGGACAACCATGGCGCAGCCATTCTTCAGCACCAGCACGGCTGGCAATGCCCGCCCCATTTGCATTAGATCGTCAAAGGCGAGCCGCGCGGACACCGCTCTCAGGCCGTTGGAGCGGATAATCCGGAGCAGTTCTTCCGGCGTCGGACCGTCTGCTGCGATCCGGTGATCGCGGCGCAATTGCGCCGGGCTGAGATGAATTCCGCGATGCCGCGCCACGATCGCCAGGGCGCCGAGCAATGCCGCTCCCGCAGCGGGAGCGCGACTGCAGTCCGGCTGTTCGGCGATGCTGGTCATGAGTGTTGCGGTTCCACGACGGTGCGGGGCCGGACCGATGCCTCATACGGCAATGTCGCCACGTCCGCCGCCAGCACATAGCCATGGCGAAACTCGGTCTTGATAAGCTGCTCTGCGTCGATGCCGCCGGCCAAAACCAGCTTTTTGCGAAGCCGATTGACGACGACATCGATGGCGCGGTCGCCGACCGAGTGCTCGGGTCCATAAAGCAGCTCGGCAATTTCGCTGCGGGTGCAGAGGGTCCACGGCCGCGCCACGAAATGCGTCAGCAGACGGGCCTCGGAGGTTGTCAAGTCTATGTCGTTGCGGGCCGGCCCGGTAAGCAGATTGCGGCCTGGGGAGAAGCTCACGCCGGCGAAGCGGAAATTGTCGGGGGCTCTGCTCGACACGGGCCTTTCGCGGCCTCTGACCCGCACGATCCGTTGTATCGTCTGGTTCAAGCCGACGATGTCGACCGGTGCGGCAATGCAATCAGCCGCGCCGGCAATGCGGTAATCCTCTATTTTTGATTGCACGGGACTGCACACCACCAGTATCGGAATCTCGGTCCGCCGCCGGACAGTCATAATCGTATTGGTGCCGGCCGCCGGCGCGCGGCTGAAATCGAGGACGATCACATCGGGGCTGCTGCGGCTGATCAGGTCAAAAAAATGGGCTTGGACAGCATCAGGCCGATCACGTTCCGTGATCCCGAGCTCTGCACCCCCCGGTATCGATAAATCTTCACGCGCAAACAATATAGTGGTAGCTTCGCTCATCAGCAGTTGATCCAGATGTTATCCTGCAACCGCCCTATAGCAAATTCGGCGGCCCCGTCCGGCGACGGGCATGCTTATACGCGCGAGTTGGAGTACGGCGTGGCGAACGGGCTGGCGGTGGCGCGGCTCTGCGAATGGCTCGCCCGCGACGGGTTTGTGCCGGACATCGTGATCGGCCACAACGGCTGGGGAGAGATTCTTTACATCAAGGATTTATGGCCGCAAACCCCGCTGCTCGGCTATTTCGAATTCTTCTATCGGGCGAGCGGATCGGACGTCGATTTTGACCGTGAATTTCCGCCGGAACCGGACGCGCCGATGCGGCTGCGGACGCGCAATGCGCTGAACGTGCTCGGCCTCGATGCGGTCGATTGGGGCCAGAGCCCGACCGAATGGCAGCGATCGCAGTATCCCGAACGCTACCGGGACCGCATCACGGTCGTGCATGAAGGGGTCGATACGAGCCTGTTGCGACCAGACCCGACGGCGCGCCTTTGGCTCAGCAGCGGCCGCCGCCTGTCGCGAGCGGACGAGGTCGTCACCTACAGCGCGCGCGACCTTGAACCCTATCGTGGCTTTCATGTGTTCATGCGTTCTCTGCCGAGCGTGCTCGAAAGGCGGCCGGCGGCGCAGGTGCTGATGGTCGGCAATCGCGGCAAGAAATTGCGCATCGAAGCCTTCAGCATCCGCCCGGTCGACACCTTGTTGGCTCGCGACATCGAATTCAAGGCATTGGGTCCAAAGGGGCGGCAGACGCCCTGGGTCACCGACGCCAAGCTCTGCGGCACGCGCGGGCGGGGGCTTCCGTTGACCGGGTTTGCGATCCGTCTGGCGCAGCATGCAGCCGAGCGATTCGATGTCGTCTACCAGGGCGCCTTCTTCGAGAGCGGCGTTGCGGGTCCGCATCGCAATGGCGAACTTTGTATTCCACCGATTACCGACGACCCGCTGGAGGCGATCAATGTGCGCCTGATCCGACGGTCTCACCGTTAGGGTCGGCGGCCAGTCAATCGCCTCGAAAGCGCGACACTGAACAATGCACGACTCATGTTTGCACAATGGGGGCGCTGCGGTGTCCAAGACCGTCTTGAATGTCGGCTGCGGTTACCCATTGCGGCAGAAGCTGCACCGGCATTTTCACGGTCCCGAATGGCGCGAGATCCGGCTCGACCTCGACCCTGCCGTGCAGCCCGACATCGTCTGCTCGATCACCGATATGAGTCCGGTCGCTGCCGATTCGGTTGACGCCGTCTGGTCCTCGCACAATCTCGAACATCTGCAGCGCCACGAAGTGCCGTTGGCGCTTGGCGAGTTCCGCCGAGTGCTGAAGCCGCATGGCCTGCTGCTGCTGACCTTGCCCGACCTGCAGCATGTGGCGCGTCTCATCGTCGAGGATCGGCTCGAAGAAAGCGCATATGTGTCCCAAAGCGGCCCGATCACGCCGCTCGACATGATCTTCGGACACACTGCTTCGCTAGCGCGCGGCAACCAGTTTATGGCGCACCGCACCGGGTTTACCGCGCGAAGTCTACATCAGCTGCTGATCGGGGCGGGATTTGTCGAGGTCACCTTGCGCCAGGGCACCTCGTTCGATCTGTGGGCCACGGGTCACAAGCCCGGGCGAGGCTGACAGATGAAGTTTTTGTTCATCCACCAGAACATGCCCGGCCAATACGTCCACATCGCGCGCCATCTGACGCAGACCGGGCACGAGGTCAGCTTCATCACTCAGCCGCGCGCTGCCCAGATCGCCGGCGTCCGCAAGCTAGAATATCAGCCGGCGGCGCCGTCCGGCGACGGGCATGCTTATACGCGCGAGTTGGAGTACGGCGTGGCGAACGGGCTGGCGGTGGCGCGGCTCTGCGAATGGCTCGCCCGCGACGGGTTTGTGCCGGACATCGTGATCGGCCACAACGGCTGGGGAGAGATTCTCTACATCAAGGATCTGTGGCCGCAAACCCCGCTGCTCGGCTATTTCGAATTCTTCTATAGGCCGGGCGGATCGGACGTCGATTTCGATCGTGAATTTCCCCCGGAGCCCGACGCGCCGATGCGGCTGCGGACGCGCAATGCGCTGAACCTGCTCCGGCCTCGATGCGGTCGATTGGGGGCAGAGCCCGACCGAATGGCAGCGCTCGCAGTATCCGAAACGCTACCGGCACCGCATCACGGTCGTCCATGAAGGGGTCGATACGAGCCTGGTGCGACCGGACCCGACGGCGCGCCTTTGGCTCAGCAGCGGCCGCTGCCTGTCGCGAGCGGACGAGGTCGTCACCTACAGCGCGCGCGACCTTGAACCCTATCGCGGCTTTCATGTGTTCATGCGTTCTCTGCCGAGGGTGCTCGAAAGGCGGCCGGCGGCGCAGGTGCTGATCGTCGGCAATGACGGCGTCAGTTACGGACGCCAGCCGACAGGGGCCGTCAGTTGGCGGGCGAAATTGCTCGATGAGCTGGACGGCCGGCTCGATCTGCGGCGCATCCACTTTCTCGGGCACCTGCCCTACCAGCAATACCTGACCGTGTTGCAGATCTCGGCGGTTCACGTCTATCTGACCTACCCGTTCGTGCTGTCATGGTCGTTGCTGGAGGCGATGTCGGCCGGCTGTCTCGTCGTCGGCTCTCGCACGCCGCCGGTCGAGGAAGTGATGCGCGATGGAGAAAACGGCCGCCTGGTCGATTTCTTCGATGCGGAAGCGCTGGCCGAGCGGATTGCGACGGCACTCGCGACAAACCGCGACGGCGCCAGCGACGCAATTCGCGCAGCGGCGCGGCAGACAGCGATTGAACGCTACGATGTTCATACGGTCACCCTGCCGGCCTATCTGGACCTGCTGCGCTCATTGTGTGAGCGGGCGAGGGTAGGGAGCTCCTCGAGAATCACCGGCGCTACTGAGGGCTCCCGGTGGAGCCGCTCTGAGTAACCGAGAAGATCTTCACGATCGGGTGGTCGCCCTAGGATCTCGCAATGGAGAAACCCGACGGCCGTCTCGGCGTCAAACCGTGCTGCGAGCCGCATCGCGATCCCGGTGATTCGTGCGATCTCGGCCTGCCGCTGCCGGCGCAATTCGGCAACCAGCTCGAACCGTCCTTCGGCGCCCGGCTCCAGAAAGCCGATGATCTCTGGCGCGTTCAACATCGGTTGATTTCTTGGACTGTCCAGGCGATCGCTTCGTCGATCCGGCGGACGAATTCGTGCCAGGTGAAGCGCAACGCCTGACGGCGGCTTGCTGCGCGAATGGCCGCGCGTTCAACGCGCAGCCGCCGCAATGCCGCCAACAGCGTCTGCTCGAAGCTAAGCAGCGAGGTCGGGTCGAAGTAGAACGCGGCGTCGCCGCCGGCTTCCGGTATCCCCGACGAACAGGAGCAGGCGACCCGGCAGCCGAAATACATCGCTTCGACAACCGGGATGCCGAACCCTTCGAAAAAGACGGATAGATCGCCAATTCCGCGTATCGATAGAGAAAGGCCTTTTGGTACTCATCGACATAGCCGAGCCATTTGATGGCGCCGCCGCGATAGTGCTCATCGAGACCGTACTGCGAAATACGCTCGTCGAACGCGATCAGCCATCCCGGGC
>VAZT01000195.1 GCA_005884825.1 Alphaproteobacteria bacterium | reverse complement strand
CGCGGCTGCTTGTAAAATTTGCCATCCCCTTCGATGAACCCGGTCTTTAACGCCTTGACGATCATCGGAGCTGCCTCGTCGAAGCGCTCCCGGGATTCATCCATGCTCAGGCGGAAAGCGGCGAACTCCCGCCGCGCGAGGCCCCGTCCGAGGCCGAGGCGAAGCCGGCCCTTGCTCAACATGTCGAGCACGGCCGCATTCTCGGCGACACGCAGCGGATCGTGCCAGGGCACGATGACCGCTGCCGTGCCAAGATCGATATCGGGGCAGAGCGCGCTCAGATAGGTCATCAGCTGGATATTGTCGGGTACGAACGAATAGTCGTTGAAGTGGTGCTCGGCCGACCACAGGCAGTCGAAGCCGAGGTCGGCGGCGAGCCGGGCCAGCCGGATTTCCTCCTCCCACACGCGCGTGTCGGAGCAATCATCCCAGCCGTAGCTCGCGAACACCATCATCATGCCGACGTCCATGGGAGCGCTCCTTCGTTCGTTGTGTGTCGCTGACTTCGGTCTGTCCTATGGCTGGCTGGCGAGCCTGAGCGCCGCTGTCACGCCTAAGCCAGCGCCAGCTCGCGATACCCGTCCGCCGCGGCGGCTTCGCAGCGCTCGCGGAACTTGGGGTGGCCGCCGCTATAGCGCATGATCCGGCGGACCTGCTTGCCCTCGACATTGCGGTTGATGCCGGTCATCCACGAGTCGACCTCGGTGAACAGCAACCCCTCGCTTGAGGCGATGACGTGGTCGGTCCAAGCAGTAGCACCCGCCGCGGTGGCCTCGACGCGGCTCAGGCCGCGGTCGCGCGCGAAGCGGACCAGCCCGGTCACCCAGTCGGCGCTGTATTCGGCGGCGCGCGGAAAGTTGCCGAGCCCGGCATGCGGGCCCATCACCATCAGCATGTTGGGGAAGCCGTCCACCAGGATGCCCAGAAAGGTCTGCGGTCCTTCCTTCCATTTGTCCTTCAGCGACACGCCGTCGACCCCGCGGATATTGATGCGGTCGAAGGCGCCGGTGATTGCGTCGAAGCCGGTCGCGTATATGATGATGTCGAACTCGTATTCGGCATCGCTGGTCTTGATGCCGGTCGGCGTGACGCGTTCAATCGGCGTCTCGGTGATGTCGACCAGTTTGACGTTGGGCTGGTTGTAGACCTCGAAGTAGCCGCTTTCGAGCGGAACACGGCGGGTGCCAAAGCCGTGGTTCTTCGGAATCAGCTTTTCCGCGACGCCCGGGTCTTTGACCCGCTGGCGGATCTTGCGCGCGAGGAAATCGGAGATCAGCGCGTTGGCCTCACGGTCCACCAGGATGTCCCGGAAATTGCCCATCCAGATGCCAAAACCAGGCTCGCCGTAAAGCTTCTCCCAGAAGGCCTCACGTTCTTCGGGAGTCACCTCGAACGTGGAGCGCGGGTCGGTCGCATGGATGAAGCAGCCGTAGGTCTCCTGGCAGCGCGCAAAAATCTCAGTATAATTGTCCCGGATCCGGCGCATCTCCTCCGGGGTGATCTTGGCGTTGTGCAATGGCGCGCACCATTGGGGCGTGCGCTGGAACACGGTCAGATGGCCGGCGGTCTTGGCCACCTCCGTGATGGTCTGCACACCGGTTGCACCGGTGCCGATCACCGCGACGCGCTTGCCCTCGAAGCGAACCGGTTCCTTCGGCCAGTAATGGGTGTGGCAGGACTGGCCCTGGAAAGTCTTCACGCCGGGGATGGTCGGCATCGTTGCCGCTGAAAGCACGCCGATGGCGGTGACCAGAAAGCGCGAGCTGTAGCGCCTGCCGTTCTCCAGCTCGACGTCCCAGCTGCGCGTGTCCTCGTCATAGCGCGCGGCCGTGACGCGGCTGTGGAACTGGATGTCTCGACGCAGATCGAACTTGTCGGCGACGTAATTCAGATAGCGCTCAGTTTCGGGCTGACCCGCGAAGTGCTCCTCCCAGTCCCATTCTTCCAGCAGTTCCTGCGAAAAGGAGTAACCGTAGGTCCAGCTCTCGGAATCGAAACGCGCGCCGGGATAGCGGTTCCAGTACCAGGTGCCGCCGACCCCGCTGCCGGCTTCGAACACCCGCACCGTGAGGCCGAGTTCACGCAACCTATAGAGCTGGTAGAGGCCGGAAACACCGGCGCCGATGATGATTGCGTCGAAATCCGTGCTCGGATTCGTCGAAGCCTCGTGCGCGGCCGCCTGCGAGTAAGCCATGCTCTGATTCCTTGCACTGATGCTCACGGAAACCCCCAACGCAAAACCATATGGGTCAACCAAGACGCAGCAATCGCGCGCTCTCCGATAGCCGCGTCGCTGCCGACTGCATCGCACGGCCGAGCGCGCCCAGCGCGTCCGCATCCAGATCATGGGAATGTCCAGCCGCCGTCAGGATCAGCAGCAGCTCCCATGATGGTGACAGAACCGGGACGGACACCAGCGTGATGCCCTGAAACATCGCGCCGCGATCGACCGCGAAACCGGACTTCTTCGCCCCCCTGACGCGGGCCAGGAAATCGGCGAAGGATGGCTTCTGATACCACGCGACTTTCGAGAACAGCGCTTCGAGCTCCGGCTCGCTGCTGTTTCCAAAAGCCGCCATGATGACGCCCGATGCGCCTGCCGGGACCGGGGACGGGCGCCCCACGGTGACGTACAGGTCAGTGCGGAACGCAACGCCGACCCAGTCCAACAA
>VAZT01000194.1 GCA_005884825.1 Alphaproteobacteria bacterium | reverse complement strand
GTGTATCGGCCGGGCTCTTTTGGCGTCGGCCAGTCAAATTTCCAGCGTCGCCACGCGTAACGGTACGCGGGATCGAGAAACTGCGCTTCGGCCCAGGTCTTGCCACCATCGGTGCTCACGGCGATCTCGGCGGCGACGGTCTCGCCCGCCCAGGCGGCACCAAAAACCGTGTACATGCGGTCCGGTAAAAGGGTTTCATAAACGCTCGGCCGGGCGATTGCGGACTTCAGCTTCATTTCCGTCAGGGGGCGCCGCACCGGCTTGCCATCGAGAAAATCCCAGTACCCGTAATCCGACGTCTGCCAGTAACCCTGAAACGGTTGTCGCACGGCCTGAATGCGCGTCAGCCACTTGACGGAAGCCATGCCATAATGACCGGGGACAATCGCGCGAACCGGATATCCATGGTCGCGCGACAGATCACGCCCATTCATCTCATATGCAATCAGGACTTCCGGCTGCAGCGCTTTCGCGCGGGTCAGGCTGCGGGCATAGGAGATCGGAAGCGGCGGTTTGGGTTCTTCGGCCGGCACCCCATGGTCCGCGCCTTCGAACACGACTTCGCACGCATCCTCTTCCAACCCGGCCCGCTCCAGCAAAGCTCGTAGCGGCACCCCCCTCCATTCGGCGTTGCCGACCGCGCCCAATTCCCATTGGGCGCCTCGAACCTGGGGGACGAGAAAAACGCGACCATTGCCCGCGCACTCCAACGTGGCGATCCGCGTCTCCGAGGGCATCTTCCGCAATTCCTCGTAGCTCAGCGCCAAGGGGCGCGTAACCGCGCCATCGATTCTGAGCCGGTAATTGCTGGTGTCGATCTGCGGTGCCTGGAAATGACTGCGTATATAGAAGAGCTCCGTCGGGGTGAGAAACGAGCCGAGCTGATCGAACGGCATCTCCAGATTGGTTGGCTCCTTCTGGCGAATGATGAGGCCCGCCGGAGAGGAATGACCTCTTTCGATACTGACGCTGCTCATACCGGCTCTCCTTCCAATGGATTGGCGCGTCACTCGGCCGGAGCCCGGTTCGATAACGCCGAAGGATCGGCGGCGGCTGCGCCGCGCGGCTCTGACTTGCCGACCGACGTGCTGCTGATCCAGAACCAGCGGTACAGCATCCCCGGCCCACCGGCTCAGCTGAGTCGCCAGATAGACGAATATCCCGTCATAGAGCCCAGTCGCAACCGCGTCCCAGCACTATGCCGGTCGGTGCGCTTGTCCGGCCGCGCACCATGTGCTGGTCGGAGCCGCAGATGTTCGTCGAGAGCACCTTGAGGATCACGCCATGCGTTACCTTGCGGCCCGCCGGAGTTTCGAATTTCGGATCGGGAATGGCTTCGACGGCGACCTTGCCTGGGCCTTTGTAAACGACGCCTCGGTTAGCCATGGGAAAACTCCTTGATCCGGCACGAACAGTGCTCAGCAGTGGTGACATACAGAGGTGACAGGCGGGCCAATTCCTGAACCCTCGCCGCCGAAGCGGCGGCTCGTCAGGGGTGATTTAGGGCCGGATCATGCCGCCCGTCTTCGCCCGAAGATGAAATCGCCGTTAATCGCCGCGCTGCTGTGTGACGCAGTCGCGGTCGGCCAGTCGCTTATTGCGACGTTTCTCTCTGGCAAGAGAGGCTGAACAGAAACGCGGCTCCCTGCGGCACGTTCGCCGTCGCCCACATCCGTCCGCCATGCGCCTCGACGATCGAACGGCAGATCGACAATCCCATGCCCATGCCGCCGGGTTTCGTTGTGTAGAATGCGTCGAAGAGCCGGTCGATGCTTTCCGGCTTCAGGCCCGGGCCGGAATCCTGCACGGCGACAAGAACGCCGCCCGGTCGGTCTTGATCGGTTCTGATCAGCAGCTCCCGCGGCCCGTCCTGCGCTTCGCTCATCGCCTCGACAGCGTTGAAGATCAGGTTGAGCATCACTTGTTGAAGCTGGATCCGATCTCCGAGAATGAGTGGCAGGCCATCCGCCAATTGCGTCTGCAGCGCGGTGCCGCTGCCGCGTAGTTCGCTGCGCGTCAGCGCGATGACGTCGAGCATCACCTCATTGAGGTCCAACTGATCGTTTCGCGGCGGCGCTTTCGCGACGAGCGCACGAATCCGGCCGATGACGTCGCCGGCTCGTCTCCCGTTTCTGACGATCCGGTCAAGCGCCTGCCGAACCTCTTCCGGATCGGGCGGCTGCATATTGAGCCAGCGCAAAGCAGCCTGGGCATTGGTGACGACCGCGGCAATTGGTTGGTTCACCTCATGAGCGATCGACGCCGTGAGCTGCCCCATCGTCGTGATACGATTGGCGTGCGCCAGCGCCTGTCGTTCTTCCTCCGCACGTCTGCGTTCTGTCACATCCATCACGGTCCCGACGAATTCGACCACGTCGCCGGACGGATTGAGAACAGGGTGGCCGATGGATTGGATCTCTCTAATCTCGCCTCCGGGATGCACAATTCGATAGATTACGTCGAAATCTCGCTTTTCGCGGATTGCTGTCGTGAACTGTTCTGTCGCTCTGACCCGGTCATCGGGATGGAAGCGTCGCCGAAGTTCTTCAAATCTCGGCAGCCGCGCTGCGGGATCAAAACCCTGCAGCCGGAACGCTTCCTCGGACCAATAGGTGATTTCGCCCGTCGCCGGGATCATCGCCCAACTACCCGAGTGACTCAGCCGCTGCGCTTCCGATAAATAAGTCTCGCTCCGCCGCAGGATTTCCTCCGTTCGCCTGCGTTCGGTCACATCCATCAGGGTCCCCACAATTTCGACCACCTCGCCGGATGGGCTGAGAACCGGGTGGCCGATGACGTGGATCTCTCTGACTTCCCCGCTCGGATGCACAATTCGATACCCATAATCGAACTCTGTCTTTTCCCGGATTGCGGTCCTGAACCGTTCTTTAGTTCTGACCAAATCATCGGGGTGGACGCACCGCTCGAATTCCTCAAATCCCGGCGGGCCTGCCGCGGGATCAAATCCCGTTATGCGGAAGATTTCTTCGGACCAGTAGGTGTGTTTGCGGATCGCCGGGTCGGATGCCCAACTGCCCGTGTGGCTCAGCCGCTGCGCTTCCGATAAATAGGCCTCGCTCCGCCGCAGGACTTCTTCCGCGTGCTTGCGCTCGGTGATATCCGTGATCGCGCCAACGAATTCCAGCCTTCCGGCCTCATCTTTCTCCGAAGCATGCCCGACAACATGAACATGTTTGACCGAACCATCGGGCATCAGCAACCGATGTTCAAAATCGAGATTTCTCCCTTCCTGCGCCGCACAGTCGATGGTTTGTTGGAGCCGCGCTCTATCTTCCGGATGAGTTCGTTGGAGCACGAACTCCACCGTCGGCTCATCGGCTCGAGCGCATTCGAATATGCGAAAGGTTTCCTCTGACCAGTAGAGTTGCCCGCTCGAAACCTCCCAACCGAAACTGCCCGTGTGGCTCAGCCTTTGGGCCTCGGCAAGATAGGCTTGGCTGCGCTGCAACTCAGCGGTCCGTTCCGCCACCTTAATCTCGAGTTTGTCGCGGGCTTTGCGAAGCTGTCGCTCGCTCTCCCGAATTGCTTCATCCGCGCGGGCCGTACGAAACGCCGTTGCGGCGTGATTTGCTGCTACGGAGAGCAGCAACTGGTCAATTTCGCTGGGGAAATCGGCGTGATTAC
>VAZT01000193.1 GCA_005884825.1 Alphaproteobacteria bacterium | reverse complement strand
CTCAGGACCGAGGTTTGATCGGTCAGCGTGTGATCGACGAAATTCCGTTTGGCGAACGGCGAGATCACGATGAGTGGAAGCCGCGGCCCGTAGCCGCAGCGCGCTTCGATGCCATCGAGAGGCATGCCGCGGCCACAGACGCCAGGCCCGTTCAGCTGATCGCCGTTGGATGGAACAGCCGTGTTCACGACCGCCGAAGGGTTGACGATCGGGCTCATCTGATGGTCATACCAGCCGTCGGAATCATCGTACATGACGATGATGGCCGTGGTCTTCCAGAACGGCGACCGCATGACCGCGTTGATCGTCGGGACCAGCATTATCGATTGCTCCAACAGCGGGTCGGAATAGCCGGCATGGGCATCCGCTGCGGCAATCGCCTTCAGGAAACTGACCGCCGGCATGTTGCCCACCGCCAGCGCGTCGAAGAAATCGTGCAGATCGTACTGGTGGTTGGCCCCGCCGTCGTGCGAGGTGCCGATGTTGGCGGGCGAGTTCGGACGGATGTGCTGCGGGTTGGCGGTGGAGGTGAAATACTGGAAGAAGGCGTGGTGTGGCATGTAATCCTTGATAGGACCGCCATTCGCGGGAGTGGCGGGGCTCTGTCGATTGCAGCCCGTACTTCCGTCGCGGTTTTTCACGGTGAGATCGAAGCCGCCCATAAAGGCGCCCCAGGTTACCGTTTGAGCACTCAGCAAGTCGCCAATGTTTTTGCCGCCGATCGAGACCGTGGACGTGCCCGAGCAGAGGTCGCCGGTCGGATCGAGATCCGCGACGAGTGTGCCGACCCCGTTTGTCACGGCGACGACACTGGCTGTCGGACCGCTGGGCATCGCCGGATAGGTGTTGCCCGCGACAAAGTTAAGCATTCCCGCCGTCGACATTCCGAACGTCGTCCCGTAGGAATTGTCGCTCATCGCGAAATTCTGCGCGTAGTTCCATAGCGCCGTGACCGTGTTGCCGTCGAAATACCCCATCACCAGGCCCTTGTCCTTGCCATAGGCGAAAGTGGCGGCACAGGAAGAGCTCTCGCCCACGCCCACGCTGGCTGGGAAGAGATCCATCAGGCCTTCGTCGAAGGCCTTCTGCTCGTCGCCGTAAGCGTGATCCTGACTACAGGTCGAGGCTTGCGAACGGTCGAGGCGAAACGGGTTGATCGCGTTCGACCCATTGCCCGGATTGTTCGCATTGGGGTTATGGGTTAGCAGGACGCCGTCGGGCTGACCGTCGACGAGGGTGCCAAGCCCGTTGACCATCGGCGTGTCCGGGCTCGCCTTGAACCGGGGCTCGCCCGGCGGGTTAAGCGCGGTCGGATAAGTGCCGAAGTAATGGTCGAACGACACATTCTCTTGAAAGATCACGACAAGGTGTTGGATCGGCGTAAGTGTTTGCCCATCGAGCTTATTGACCACCCCGCGCACCCGGGTGGGCGTGCCCTGCGACCGATTTTGCGCCAGCGCCGGGAGTGCAAACAACGCGACTAGCACGGCGGCAATCGCCATTCGTCTCATGATTTGAGCCCCTTGTTCGCTGTCTCGTTAAGGTCCGCGCGACTATTATACGCGATCGACGAGGGAGTAGTCTGGCCCGTGTACAAGCTTCCGCCTCTGCGGCAAATTCTGTTGGCGCCTTTTACGCTCGCGGGAGGCATGAGGGTCCGACCGCGGTGCGCGAAAGGGAAGCCTTTTATCCCTCGTGAAACACCGGTTCACCGGCGCCCTCTTCGGAGGCAGCGGCTCAAGTGCTCGACATGCAGAGAACGTCAGATCAATGCAATAAAGTATGCTTCAAACGGGACATCCGAAATAACCTCGCTCACGTGACCCAGCCCTTCGGTATTGGCGTCAATTAGACTCTCCCCCGCCCGAAGCACACGGGTCGCCTCGTCGCCGCCCCGAAAACGCGCGGCTCCAGACACACACACGACTAGCTGCCTTGAGGAGAAGGGTCTTGAACACCGACCCACCCAGGCGGGATACGGATAAAGACACACTGTCCAGTTTCCATGGGAGTGCTCACGGCGACCGGCGAGGCGGGGGGAGCATATTCTTTGATCACGAGGGGGATTTCTGTCTGATTAAATCGACACTCCCCCGTAGCGTCGGAAAACATGCGCGGAATGGTTAGTTTCGCCGAGGCTTTCATTTTTGCTCCCTCTTAGCCGTGCTCCGAAAGACGGTGGCCAGAGACGGTATAAAACTTATATTCTGTCGGCGGCTGATATGGGAAAGACGGGCTTCGATCGCTGCCCGGCTATCGCCTGGAGAAGCTCGTCGATGCCGTCTGCCTCGATTGTCGACGATCACGAGATCAGGGAGCTGGCGATACCTCCTTTGGGGGGCGATCGGCAGCGATCCGGACCGGTCGTAGCGATAGTCATCGTCGTGACCGGTGTCGCGACAGGCGTGAGCGGCATGCTGCTCGGGTTGCTGTTGCACTTTGTCCAACACGTCGCCTACGGCTACAGCCTGGACGTCGTGGTGAGCCCGGAAAGCTTCCTCCAGGGCGTTACCGGCGCGCCGCCGATACGCCGGGTTACCGCTTTGACGATCTGCGGTGCGGTTGCAGGGATTGGTTGGTGGGCGCTCTACCGCTTCGGGCAGCCGCTGGTTAGCGTCAAGGCAGCGGTCGGCAAGGACGCCCCGGGCCCGCGCATGCCCTTTCTTGCCACAATAGCGCACGCCTTGCTGCAGATTGTCACGGTCGCATTGGGCTCGCCTCTCGGCCGCGAGAGCGCGCCGCGCGAGCTGGGCGCGATATTGGCGACTTGGTTTTCGTCTCGCGCCGGGCTTACCGCGGAGGAGAGGCGGATCTTGATCGCCTGCGGCGCCGGCGCGGGGCTCGCCGCCATTTACAATGTTCCGCTTGGCGGAGCCGTCTTCACCCTGGAGGTCCTGCTCGGGACCTTTGCGCCGCGAGCCTTGGTCCCGGCCGTAATCACGTCGTTCGTCGCCACGATGGTCGCCTGGATAGGTTTGGGCGATGCCCCGCAGTTTACGACACACGATCTCGAGCTCAGTCCCTCCCTGATCGCCTGGTCGATTGTCGCGGGTCCGGTTTTCGGCTTAGCGGCATACGGGTTTAGAACTTTGACGCGCGCCGCCACCGCGCATACGCCGCGAGGCTGGCATAGGGTGTCGTGGTGTCTGGCGGCGTTTTTCGGCATCGGCTTGCTCGCGACCCTGTTCCCGCAACTCCCGGGAAACGGCAAAGGACCCTCGCAGCTCGGATTTGACGGTGATCTCGGCCTCACGCTAGCCATCGGCCTCCTCGCTCTGAAGGTGCTCGCGGTGATGGCAAGCCTGCGCGCGGGTGCTGCGGGCGGATTGCTCACGCCGAGCCTGACCCTCGGCGCACTGCTCGCGACGGTCCTCGGCTATCTTTGGAACCTCGTTTCTCCGAGCGTTCCGATAGGCGCGTTCGCAATTGTGGGCGCCGCTGCGTTTCTCGCATCCTCAATGAATATGCCGCTGACGGCGAGCCTGCTGATCATCGAGTTCACCCGAATAGGCTACGGTTTCTCGGTGCCTGTATTTCTCGCCGTAGCGACTTCCGTTGCGTCGCTCCACGCGTGCGGACGGCGAGGAGCTCAGCGTTCCGCCCGCAGTTTCGCAAATCAATGACGGACAGCGCGACAAAACCAAAACAC
>VAZT01000192.1 GCA_005884825.1 Alphaproteobacteria bacterium | reverse complement strand
GCGCGGGTTGTGCATCGCGCGCCACACGACCGCATATTTGCACACCCCAGCGATGAGCGCGTTGACCGCCTGCTGCACGGCGCCGCCGATGTTTGTCGTGCCGACCTGAATGTGCCAGCTGAGATTGGACGATTTCAGCATCGCCATCATGCAGTTCACCGACACGATCGAAATGCCGTCGACCTCCGCGTGCCCCGTCGCCGGCAGTTCCGGATAAGTCGCCAGACCGTCGATGTCGGACAACTGCAGCCCCGAATCCGCGACCGCCTCCTTGACGGCGGTCAGCGCATGGGCGGCGAGCGGAATCTCGGCCGAGCGCGTGACTTTGGAAAAGCCGACGCCGCTGACCGCCACCTTGCACCGATTCTCCCACATTAGACCGTTCCCCTCACCCGGGTTGGTTTATCGCACTCGCATTTTAGGCTCGTCGCCCCTGCGGAAGCGGGGGCCCAGGGCGAGCGACGCAGGGTTTGTCCTAGATTCCCGCTTTCGCGGGAATGACGGGAAGAGACGCGCCAATATGTGACCCCCCTCACTCGGCGAGGCGAAACTGCGGCAACGTGATGTCGTCGTTCAATTTTTCGAAGACGACTTCGACGCGCCGCCCGACCTTCGCCTCGGTGTATTCCGCGTCCAAGAGGTTGCCGGCGAGCAAGGCGCCGGGCGCATCATCGAGCTCGACGATGATGCTGGCGTAGGGCACCGCGGATGCGAAACGTTTGTCGCCGGTGTGATACATGATCGTATAGGCGTAGATCGTTCCGACCCCGCGCACGGGTTCGAATTTCAGATCGGTCGCGACGCATTGCGTACAGGTCGCATAGGGCGGGTGCTGGAAATGGCCGCAGCTCTGACAGCGCTGCAATTCCACAACGCCGCGCTTCGCCGCATCCCAGAACGGTTTCGTCCACTCGTTCGGAACCGGGATCGGCCGGGTCACCTTGCTCCAGTCGCTCATCGGCGGGATTATCCTCTCGACACGAACGTCATTGCGAGCGCAGCGAAGCAATCTCGATTAAATTGAGTATGGAACTTCGAGATTGCTTCGTCGCTCCGCTCCTCGCAATGACGGTCCACGTTAGACCCATTTGAAGGGAGAACGTCTTGGCGAAGCAAGCGGGGATTGGGGCCGGACCGGGCGAAATGATGGGCAACGCCGGACCGGGCATGCTGACCGGCCTCAGGGTTATCGAGATTGCCGACGAGCGGGCCGAGTACGCCGGGCTGCTGCTGGCCGGGCTCGGCGCGGAGGTCATCAAGATCGAACCGCCCGAAGGCAATGCGACAAGGCGGATAGGGCCGTTTTTCGAAGACCATCCGGGTCTCGAACGCTCGCTGTTCTTCTGGAACTACAACCGCAACAAGAAATCCGTGGTGCTCGATCTGCAGGACGCGGCTGAGCGCGAGAATTTGCTGCGCCTGCTGGGCACCGCCGACATCCTACTCGACGCCAGCTGCGGCGCGCTGAACGAGGCGCTGGGTCTCGATCGCGCCGCCCTCAACATCCGCTTCCCGGAGCTGGTGACCGCACGGATGACGCCGTTCGGGGATGACGGGCCGTGGGTGGACTTCAAAGGCTCCGACCTGATCCACCTCGCGCTCGGCGGCATCATGATGAATTGCGGTTACGACCCCGACCCAAACCTCGAATACGATACGCCGCCGATCGCGCCGCAGATCTGGCATGCCTATCACATCGCCGGCGAGCAATTGGCTACCGGGGTCATCGCCGCGCTGATCCATCGCGAGCGCAGCGGCGAAGGTCAGGATGTCTCGGTGGCGATCCACGAGGCGGTGTCGAAGAACCCCGAGCAGGACATCATGTACTGGGTGATGCGGCGGGTGCCGCTGTGGCGGCTGACCAACCGGCACGCCGCCGAATTTCCCAATCATTCGCCGGGCATTTGCCACACGAAGGACGGGCGCTGGTTCATCACCCATGGCATGGGCGCGCGCGACCTGAAGAACCTCGTGCCGCTGCTGTCGAAATACCGCGCCCAGGCCGATCTGCAGCCGCCTCCGCCGGATGCCGATTTGCGCGCGCGTCAGGTGCCCGGCACCGCCGGCAGTGATGAGGCGCGGGCGCATATGCTCGACGTCGTGCAGCGTTTTGTGCGCGCCTGGACCTATAAGGACATGCCGTGGCGCGAGGCGCAGGATGCGGGCCTCCTCTGGGCGCCATTGCGCAAGCCGCACGAGAATGCGCTCGACGAGCATTGGCTCGCCCGCAACACCTTCGCCGATGTCGAGCACCCGGAGCTGGGCCGCCGCTTCCGATATCCGACCAGCAAATGGCTCAGCAACAAGACCAGCTGGCAGATCGGCCGCCGCGCGCCATTGCTCGGCGAAGATACCGCGGCGGTGCTCGGCGAAAGCGTCCGCCGCCCGAGCGTGCCGGCGCAGCCGCGCCGCGTCGAGACCCCGCGCCTCTCCGCCCTGCACAACAAGCCCTTCCCGCTGCAGGGAATCAAGATCCTCGATTTCGCGTGGTTTCTTGCCTCCGCCGGCGGCACGCGGTTTCTCGCCGCGATGGGTGCGGAGAGCTTCAAGGTCGAATGGAAGGACAATCCCGACACGCGGCTGGCGGCGATGGCGCCGGTCGGCGGCCGCGCGGCGCGCGATACGGCGACCGGCCCGCTGCCCGGCGTGCGCGACTCCGACATGGGCGGCCAGTTCAACAACAAGAATGCCGGCAAGCGCGGCATCTCGTTGAACATCCGGCACCCCAAAGGCTTGCAGATCGCCAAGGACATGGTGCGCGTCTGCGATGTCGTCGCCGAGGGGTTCTCGCCCGGCGTATTGCATCGCCTCGGGCTTGGCTACGACGTCATGAAGGCGATCCGGCCGGACATCATCTACATCCAGCAATCGGGCATGGGCGCGCACGGCACCTATGGCCGCATGCGCACGGTCGGCCCGGTTGCCGCGGCGTTTGGCGGCCAGGGCGAGATGTCGGGTCTGCCGGAGCCGGCGATGCCGGTCGGCTGGGGCTATTCGTACCTCGACTGGATGGGCGCCTATGGCTACGCATTGGCGCTTCTGGGCGCGATTTACCACCGCGAGCGCACCGGCGAAGGCCAATGGATCGACGCATCGCAATGCGAGTCCGGCATCTTCATGACCGGCGCAACGATCCTCGACTGGTCGGCCAATGAGCGCACCTTCCACCGCTACGGCAACCGCTCGCCGTACAAACCGGCGGCGCCGCACGGCGCCGTTGATACACCAGGATTCGCTCGATCTTGCGGTGGAAGCGTGGACCCTGACGCAAGACCGCTGGAACTGCATGATGAAATTGCAGCGCGCCGGGGTGCCGGCCGGGGTGTGCCAAAACGCCGAGGATCGCGTCGACACCGACCCTCAGCTCCGGCATCTCAAATGGTTGACCGAGGTCACCGGCACCAAGATCGGCACCTGGCCGATCTACGAATTGCCGATGAAGTTCAACAAGACCCCGGCCTATATCGGCGGCCCGACCAACCGCGGCGCGCCGTGCTATGGCGAAGACAACATGTGGGTGCTGACCGAGTTGCTCGGCCGAACCCCGAGCGAAGTCGAGCGGCTCGCCGAAGAGGGCGTCATCTGACCGCGGCGGTCCCGCACAAGGGATTGGTTGTCTCTTTCGTCGTACCGCGGATGAAGAGTAGGCTCACGCGAACGCGCGCGCGGAAAGGCGGACAAGGGTGCCGCGCCTCCTCGCGTGAGCGGCAAGTGAGGAGATTGCGATGCTGGAAATCGGCTTGTTTCACAATGGCGCGTCCAGCCTGCCGGTCATTACCGACAAGAACGGCATCACGTTCAATGACGGCTCGCTGCCGCAGGTCCACCGCGCGGCACAGGAGACGCTCGTAAACCAGGTACGGCAGGGGATTCTTGCCGAAAAGCTCGGGTTCCAGTCGTTCTGGCTGACCGAACATCATTTCCAGCCCGAGGGCGCGGAGATGAGCCCGAACCCGCTGATGGTTCAGATGGCCGTGGCGGCGCACACCAGGCGCATTCGCCTGGGTCAAGCCGCCAATATCATCGTCTGGCACCACCCGGTGCGGCTCGCGGAGCAGATCGCGCTGCTCGACGTGATCAGTGGCGGGCGGGTCGAATGCGGCATCGGCCGCGGCTACCAGCCCCGCGAGAACGAAACGCTCGGCCGCCCCTACGGCTCGACGATCCAGGACCAGGAGCGCAACCGAAAGGCGTTCGAGGAATCGATCGCCATCATGAAGAAATGCTGGACCGAGCCCTCGTTCTCGCATCACGGCGAGTTCTTCTCGGTGCCGCCGACCTACACCAAGTGGAACCACAAACAGACGATCGCCTATTTCCAGCGTGACGGGATGGGGCGGCGGCTCGATGACGTGCTCGCACTCGGCGATCCCGACATGTACTCGGCCGGCAATCCGGTGCAGGCGACGACGACCACACTCAAGGAGCTGCAGGTCTTCCCGCAGCCGCTGCAGAAGCCCCACCCGCAGCTCTGGGAACCGCTGACCAGCGCCCGCTCGCTCAAATTCGCGGCCGAGCACGGGATCAACGGGGTGATGATAGCCGAACCCAACGATCGCCTGCGCCGCAACATCGATATCTATTACGAGGCGGCGGAGAAGGCTGGCTTCCCCGACATGCTCAACCGCGGCCGGTTCAAGTTCGGTTGGGACGCCGAGAAGCGGCGCGGGATCATGACCAGCCGCTACCTTCACATCACCCGCCCCGGCAAGGAGAAGGAGGCGCTCGAGCGCGCGGCGCGGGCGATCGAATTACAGTTTGACTATTACGGACCGTTCGGCTTTGGCGCCGTAGTGGCGCGGCTCGACGAGCCGATGTTCGATCTCACCAAGAAGGTGACGGCGCAGATGTTGCGCGACCGGGAAATCGCCATCCACGGCTCCAAGCAGTACGTTGTCGATACGATCATGAAGATGCGCAACGAATGCGGTTACGACGATTTCTGCTTCCTCGGCTGGTTCGAGCTCGGCGGCTTCCACGCCAAAGAGATCGAGGAGCAGATGCAAATCTTCGCCGAGGAGGTGATGCCGGTGCTCGCGCGCGAATGCGGCGGCAAGGTCGAACTGCCGGCCCGCGGGCTCGATCTGGTCGTATGATCGGGACCCGGCGCCGGCAGAGGAGCAGACGATGGCGAGCAAGCAGACCGAGGAGCTGAACAAGCTCTACCGGGAATGGGTGGCGGCGTTGCAGGCAAACCCCGAGATGCCGCTCGACGAACTGCGCCGCATGTTCGAGCAGTGGGAGAGGATCACTGGCGAGCCGGGCGGCGTCGATTACATCGAAACCGATGCCGGGGGAGTCCCTGCCATGTGGGCGGCGCCGAAGAACTGTGCGCAGGACCGTGTTCTGCTGGGTGCGCATGGCGGCGGCTATGTGGCCGGCTCGATGTACACGCACCGCAAGGTCTACGCCCATGCGGCAAAGACGATAGGGTGCCGCGCGCTCATCGTGCATTACGGACGCGCGCCCGAGAACGTCCATCCCGGCCCGGTGAACGACATGGCGAGGAGCTACAAATGGCTGCTCGACCAGGGTATCCGGTCCGGTCATATCGCGGTGATTGGCGATTCGGCGGGCGGCGCCCTTGCTGTGACGACGATCCTGCGTGCCCGCGAGCAGGGTCTGCCGCTGCCGGCCGCCACGATGCCGATCTCGCCGTGGCTCGACATGGAGGCGACAGGCGAAACGTTCGGGACGAACGCCGCGAAGGACCTGCTCGTCACGCGCGAGGTCATCCAGGTTATGGCCGGGATGTTCCTCGGCGAAGGCGGCAACCGCCAAGACCCGCTCGCCAATCCGCTCTACGCCGACCTCAAGGGCCTCCCGCCCATGTACATTCAGACCGGGGCCGATGAGACATTGCTCGACGACAGCCGCAAGCTCGCCGATCTCGCCCGCAACTCCGGGGTCGATGTGACGCTCGAAATCGTGCCGGAGATGCAGCACGTCTTTCAGTTCCTCGCCGGCACCGCACCCGAGGGGGATGCCGCAATCCGCCGCCTCGCGGACTGGGCACGCCCGAAACTCGGGCTCGGGTAAGGATGGCGCAGGGATGCTCAGCGTGGGGCCCAGGCGCGAAGGATTGCCGCGGTGTCGTCATGCATCGGGAAAAAGCTCTCGATCCGCAGCTCCTGCAAGGTCACATCCTGGGGCGTGCCGAGCGTGGCGATTGTCGTGAACAGCTCCAGCGAGACCTCGCCCTTGCGAAAAGCCATCGGCAACACCGGATCGGCAGCAGGACCGGCACCGGGTGTCTTCAATAGCGGCCGCACCCCCTCGTAGGACAGCAATCTCTCCAGCAAGGCAGCGGTCTCGGCCGTGCCGTCGGCGGCGGCATCGGCCTCGATACTGCGAATGAAATAGCGCGCGACATCAGCCCAGTTGACAAGAAAGGGCCGGAATACGTCCGGGCCGACCAATGCGTCGGCGAGATTGACCCGCGCATCGGGAGCCACGGGCCCAACCAAGAATTCGACCAATCGCGCGGCGCCCTGATTGGCCTGGAGCAGGTTCCAGCGGCGGTCGACGACGACGGCAGGAAATGGCTCCTGCTGACCCAGCATATAGTCGAGCGCATCCCGGACTCGGGCAAGTTCCGGCGCAGCGAACTCGGTTTCGTGCCAAACCGGAGCGAACCCCGCAGCGATTAGAAGCTCATTGTGCTGGCGCAGCGGTACATCGAGCGTCACCGCAAGCCTGGCGACCATATCGCGACTGGGGGCGGCGCGCCCGATCTCCAAGAAACTCAGATGGCGTTGCGAAATGCCGGCCCTGCCGGCAAGCTCGAGTTGCGACCATCCCTTCCGTCGACGCCACAAACGCAAGCGTGCGGCGAACTCCGCTTCGGAACTCACGACTACCTCTCAGGTAGTTGCA
>VAZT01000191.1 GCA_005884825.1 Alphaproteobacteria bacterium | reverse complement strand
CCGACCCAAAACCCGAAATTGACGAGCAGCAGCGACATGCGCGCAAAGACCAGCGCCAGTCTCTCGTAGACCGGCCTCACTTGCAGCGAGACGAGATACGCCGCCGCCGCGAGCACCGAGAAGACGAGAATCGTGATCGCCGGCTCGCGGACGATCAACATGTAGGTCGCGTGCGTGTAGCCGGTACTGCTACCGAGCGCACCGGCGACCGCGAGCCGCGCACCGAGCGTCAACGCGGCGAGTTGATAAACCGCGTTCCGGCCGGCGCGCCAGTCCGCGAGCTCCGCTTCGTCGAGGCGCTCGGGCATACGCGGGTGCCACTCGCCGGGTTCCGGCCGGATCACCGCGGCGGCGTCGAGCCGGCCGCAATCGACGCGCATCGTGCAGCGGAAGCGGCGGCCGACATCGAAGGTCGATTCGATAATGGTGTTGCGGGCGAGGCGCGGCGGGACCGGCTCGAAATACGTGACTTTCCGGGGCGGGCTGCGGCGGGCCATTCCGTATCCTCCTCGTTGGGTCGGGTGAGGTGATCCTCAACTCTATGTGGGATGAAACGGTGCCGCCTGCATGGGTATGCCCCTACCGCCTGAGCATTTTTCGCCGCAGGGCAGATCGTCTAGTGACCGCCGCCGATCGCTCCCGGTCCGGGCAACTCGCCCTGATAGCCGGGCGAGTCGGGCGATGGCGAGAAGCCGGGCACGACGTAGCCTCTGGCATACATGCACTGAGCGTACATCGTGTCGTAGGGCAGCGCGTGCTGCGCGGCGGCGTATCCCCGGCAGATCGACGCTACGACCGCAGCGCGATCGTAAACCTCGCCTGAGGCTTGCGCCGCCGGGATGGTCTGCCCCCCCGCGGCTGCGCCAATGGCGAGGGTCACGCGGAAACCCCCGAGCATTCGCCGCGCCATTCCCGCCGATGCCCTAAGCCGCCAATCGCGGGGAAACCGCGCCGGCCCGGGCGGCGTTGTAACGCCACAATGCCACGGCAAACGCAACGACCGTAAGGCCAGCGAGGATAATGGCCATGGCCGGGCGCCGAGCCGCTCGAACGGATGTGCCACGCCGCAGCGCGCCAAGTCTGCGAGCTTTCCGACTCGGAATAGGTGCCGCCGCGCAGCCAGCTTTGGCCCGGATAGTCGCCCCACAGCGAGCCGACCCAAAACCCGAAATTGACGAGCAGCAGCGACATGCGCGCAAAGACCAGCGCCAGTCTCTCGTAGACCGGCCTCACTTGCAGCGAGACGAGATAGGCCGCCGCCGCGAGCACCGAGAAGACGAGAATCGTGATCGCCGGCTCGCGGACGATCAACATGTAGGTCGCGTGCGTGTAGCCGGTACTGCTACCGAGCGCACCGGCGACCGCGAGCGGCACCAGGACCATCAGAAAGCTGCTGCGGATCAGCGCCGCGAGCACGAACAGCAGAGCGGCCGCGAAACAGGTGCCGACAAGGGCCCCTTCGAAGAGGCCGATCACCCCGCCCGACAGCAACAGCGCGCCGATGATTACGGTTGCCATGCCGAGCAGGCTCCATTCTGCCGAACCGCGAAACGTCACCGCAAGTCCGACAAGCACAAAGGCGACGCCGAGCGCCGCACCAGCCGCAAAGGACGGGTTGAGCGCGAGGATGCCGGCCGATACGGCAGCCGCGCCAAAAACCATCAGGGCGCTGATCGCGAGAGTGCTCGTGTCGTGCGAAGCGAGGCTCTTCAGCCGCTCCGCTTCGTCACGGGTGAGTTTGCCTTCCTGCACCAGCCGGGTGACGTCGAGAACGATCTTGATGTTCGCTCTCCTTTTATCGACGTGAGCGCGCAAGCGCATTATGCGGGAGTGATGACAACCTCGCCACCGCGCACTAAGGTCGTGATATGGATGGTGAATTCCTGTCCCAGCCGATCGCGGCCGGGGTTCTCGACGTCCACGAACCGGCGGCGCGCAGGCTGCCGCTCGTCTTCGCGTCGCCCCATAGCGGGTCCGAATATCCGGCGGATTTCGTCGCGGTGTCGCGGCTCGATCCGGTGGCCCTGCGGCAATCCGAAGACAGCTTTGTCGACGAGCTGTTCGCCGCCGCCCCGGAGCTCGGCGCCCCGCTGCTGTCGGCCCGCTTTCCGCGGGCTTACCTCGACGTCAACCGGGAAGCTTACGAGCTCGACCCGGCGATGTTCTGCGACCCCCTGCCGAGCTACGTCAATGCCGGCTCGCCGCGGGTGCGCATCGGGCTCGGCACGATCGCCCGCATCGTTGCCAGCGGCGAGAACATCTACGCCGGGAAGTTGCGCTTTGCCGATGCCGAACGGCGCATCGAGTGTCTTTACCACCCTTACCATCAAGAGCTGCGCCGGCTGGTCCAAGAGACGGCGGGCATGTTCGGCGGTTATCTCCTCGTCGATTGCCATTCGATGCCGTCGAGCTCCGGCTGCGGTCAGGACGGTGCCGATATCGTCCTCGGCGATTGCTACGGGGCGGCCTGCGCTCCCCGAATCCTCGAGGCAGCCTGCCGGTTTCTCGCCGAGCGTGGTTTCAAGGTCGCGGTCAATGCGCCCTATGCCGGGGGCTTCACAACAGCATGTTACGGACGGCCGAGCGCGCATCGCCACGCGCTGCAGATCGAGATCAACCGGGCGCTTTACATGGACGAACGCAGTTATTGCAGAAAGCCGAAGTTCGCGCAGCTGGTCAAAGACCTCGCCGATCTGATCCATCGGCTGGGGCAGGCCACTCAGAATTGCCTGCCAAAGACCGCCCGAGGCTCGACATTTCAATTGATGCCCCACCCCGGCGGTCACATTTGAGAGGTGACGCAACCACGCGTGGGAGGGCGCGAATTCGGAGTAGATCGATGCCCGAGATCCGGGAGGATTTTCATTCGGATTTTTCGATCGAGCAGAATTGGCAGGACTACAGCGAGGAAGAGCACGCGATCTGGCGGCTGCTGTTCGAGCGCCAGCAGCGGCTATTGGTCGGTCGTGCGTGCGACGAGTTTCTCGACGGGCTCGGCGCTCTCGGGGTCGCCGCGGACGGGATCCCCGATTTCCGCCGATTGAGCGAGGTGCTCGATGCCGCGACCGGGTGGCGGATTGTGGCCGTGCCCGGCCTGGTTCCCGACGATGTTTTCTTTGCCTATCTTGCTCGCCGCTGCTTTCCGTCGACCTGCTTCATCCGGCGCCGCGACCAGCTTGATTACCTGCAGGAACCGGACATTTTTCATGACATCTGCGGCCACGTGCCATTGCTGATGAACCCGGTTTTCGCCGACTACATGCAGGCCTATGGGGAAGGTGGGCTGAAGGCATCGGGCCTCGGGCACCTGCAGCATCTGGCCCGGCTCTACTGGTACACTGTCGAGTTCGGATTGATCGCGACCGAAGAAGGCCTGCGCATCTATGGCTCGGGCATCCTCTCTTCCGCCGGGGAGTCGGTCTATTGTCTCGAGGACCCCCGGCCAAACCGCATCCGCTTCGATTTGCGGCGGGTGATGCGGACCCGCTACCGTATCGACGATTTCCAGCAGACCTATTTCGTGATCGAAGCTTTTCAGCAGCTGTTCGATGCGACCCGGCCCGATTTTGAGCCGATCTACCGCGAAATTGCCGCACTGCCCGACATCGAGCCCGATACATTGATCGGCTCCGATCGCAAACTCGATCGGGCTTCTTGGGATCCGTTGACCATAGGCAAAAAAATGGGCCGCAGATTGAGCGCGGCCCAAGTTTAGGGAGGAAACGCCTAGAAGACGTACGGTAAAATCACAACGAGTGATCGTTACCGCACTGCACAATTTAGGGCGTCCGGCCGTGAAGTCAAGCCTCTTTTCGAAACGCCTTGGCATGGTTGAGGAATCGCGGTCAGATCAGGCATTTAGCGTACGTCCGGCGGCGGAGAAATGTGCAACGCACAAAGACGTCTCGTTGACCCTCGCCGAATCGTGGGCGCCCCCGCTCGATCCGCTGTGGGCTCTGTTCCTCGATGTCGACGGGACGCTGCTCGAGATCGCTCCCCGTCCCGAACTTGTTCGAGTACCAGACGGCTTGCCATCGCTGATGGTCCGGCTTTCGGCGCAGCGCGAGGGAGCGCTTGCGCTGATTAGCGGCCGCCCGCTCGCCCAACTCGACCGGCTGTTCCAGCCGTGGCAAGGCGCCGCAGCGGGTTTGCACGGGCTCGAACGACGCCGCGCCGATGGGACCCTCGATTGTCTCGTCGACGGCGCCAGCGCGGCAGCACTCGATCGCTTGCGGCCAAAGCTTGCCGCGCTCGCGGCGGATGGAACCGGCCTGATCCTCGAAGATAAAGGCGGGACGCTTGCGCTTCATTACCGCGCGGCGCCGCAACGAGCGCCGGAAATCCGCGCCGTTGTCGAGGCGCTCCAGCGCGAGTTCGCTTCGGCCTTGCGCCTCATCGCGGGCAAGATGGTGGTAGAATTCCGGCCCCCCGGCGTCGACAAGGGGCGGGCTATCGCCGCCTTCCTGGCCGAACCGCCGTTTCGCGGACGCCGACCGGTTTTTGTCGGGG
>VAZT01000190.1 GCA_005884825.1 Alphaproteobacteria bacterium | reverse complement strand
TTCATTTTGCCCGAGGCGGACGCCTCCTACGCCGTGTTTCTCGAAGGTGGATTTAGTGCGATCGAACTGCGCATTTTCCTCGATCAGGAACTGCCGGATTGGCTGGGACAGCTCGACCCGGTCATTGCGCCGGCGGTGCGCAACGCCGAGGTTCTAAGCGCGAGAGAATACCTGGCCCGTACGGCGCGGCTTCGTGCATTGGTACGTAGCGCGGCACCCCGTCTTGATGCCGTCGACGTGATCGCATCCCCAACGCTGTGCCTGACTCCGCCGCTGATGTCGGACGTCGCGGATGCCGACAGCCACCTCCGGGTCAATCGCCGCATCGTCCGCAATACCGTCGCGGTGAACTACCTCGGGCTCTGCGCGATCACAATGCCAGTCGGACGCGATCGCGCCGGCATGCCGGCTGAACCGTGCCCATGGTCTTCCGCCATGGCCATCAGGCGACAGCCCGGGCCGCGCAATTTGAGCCGAAGCACGCGGGCAGCCACGCCAAGCCGGACGGTATCCGCCGTCTGGACGCAGCGGCCGGTCCGGAGCCGCTTCCGCTTACGAGCGCCGTCCGGGCTCGTTCTCGCGCGTGTCGTAGGTTTTGTGTCCGCAATGGGGGCAGGACGGGATTGTCTTCCCTTTGGTCACATGGACCCGCTGATGGCAATGGGCGCAACGGAAGTCGCCCGATTCCTGTGCCTTCTCCCCAGCATGAGCGGCCATGGTCACCCCACCACTTCGAAAACTCGACTCCCCAGCCGTTTAGCCGAGGGCCCGCTCCGATCCGAGCGGGCCTCCGGATCCCGATCCGGATCAAATTCCAGGGTACGGCGGTACGCCGTAATACTCGTCGATTCCCCGCCGGTAGCTCTGGTCGGACCAGTTCGGCAGCGTGCTCGACGTATAGCTCGGGGCGCCTTCGAGCCGGCTGCGGTCGAGATCGACCACGTACCCGCCTTGGCGCGTGTCGTAGGTCAGCACCTTCCATGGCAGCGGGTGATAGCTCTCGCCGATGCCTAGAAAGCCGCCGAACGACATCACCGCGTACGCAACCTGACCCGAGTATTTGTCGACCATGAAATTGTACACCGTGCCGAGGCGGTCGCCCGCCCGGTTGTACACCGCGGTGCCCTCGACCTTGTCGGAGGCGATCAGGCGGTCGGTTTCATCCGTTGCGACGGTGCCGCCCGCAACGCCGGTGGTTTCGCTCTGCATATCGGCTCGTCCTCGAAATCGTGGTGCCCTCAAAACGGCAGCGTAGAGTGGAGGTTCCAGATTCCGCCAATCCGAGTGCGCCGGGATCGCGGCTGACACGCCGGTGTCGCGGTCGCGGCATTACCTGGCGGGCGGGACGGTGCTGGCCGATCTGATGGAGCTCGACGTAATGCGGCCGGAAACGCTGATCGACATCAACGCGCTCGGGCGCGAATACGGCCGGATCGAGGCGGATGCGAGCGGGCTGCGGCTCGGTGGGCTGGTGCGCATGGCCGAGGCGGCCCAACATCCGGCGTTCGCCGCGATTACCCCATGCTGTCCGACGCGCTGTGGATGGCGGCGAGCCCGTAATTGCGCAACATGGCAACCCCCGGCGGCAACGTGCTGCAGCGCACGCGCCGCAACTATTTCCGCGATACCGGCTGGAAAGCCTGCAACAAGCGCGAGCCCGGCTCGGGCTGCGCCGCGCTCGACGGCTTCAACCGCCGCCTCGCCGTGCTCGGGGTCAACGAGCATTGCATCGCCAACCATCCCGGCGATTTCGCCAACGCCCTGGCCGCGCTCGGCGCCAACGCGGACGTCCTCGCGCGCATCCGCGACCTGCCGATCCGCATCGAGGACCTGCTCTGACCGCGGGCTCTGACGCGGGCTCTGACCGCTCATTTCTGCCGCGGCTGTTTCAAGTCCTCGCCGGCGGCCGTCATCCGCCCTTTCCGTTTGGCGATCACGGCTTGAGCAGCGTGCGCGCGGCGTTGCGCACTTCTTCCCGCACTGCTTGATCGGCGTCGAGCTCCTGGTGACTCGTGGCGTAAGGCTTCCAATAACCGATATAGCGGTCCAACTCGGCAAGCGGGCCGGCCGCGGCGAGATGCATATAGCGCAGCCAGTCGGAAAGGCTGCGGCGCACGTTCTCCGCCCCCTCGACATCGCCGTGCGAGATCACCGAGAACAGCCCTCCCGCGAGGTGGCGCGGGTAGTCCGCGCTGCTCGGACCCAGCAGCTCGGCCCGCATGCTGGTATGCTGCGGCACGATCTGCAGCATCGGCGCGCCGGTGCCAACCACCTGGCCGGGAGACCAGATGATAACGGGAGCCCGGGACGCGCAGCATGGGCACAAAATCGGCCCCGCTTCAGCCACTATCGCCATCAGCCCGCGGCGGGAGAAGAACTCGAGGCCGTTGTGCCATATGCGGTGCCGCGGCCCGAAGGATGTCGCGGACCGGATTGGGGCACATCGGCGCGGTCACTGCTTCGTTCCCCGCAGGACCTTCGGGCTTACTCAACCCAAACCTCGGCCAAAAGGCGCAGCCAATTCTCGCCCATCACTTTGCGGATCTTCGCTTCCGGCCAGCCTGCGTGCTCCATCGCGGCGGTCAAATTGGGAAAGTCATCGATAGTGCGCATCCCCGCCGGGTTCACGATCTCGCCGAGCGGGCCCGTCACCCGCCATCCGTATCCCTTGTCGAGACACAGATACTCGAAGAACGCGTCGTCTTGGTCTTGCGTGAAGTCCGTCCCGATACCGACATTGTCCTCGCCGGCGATGCGGGTCACGTAGTCAATCGCCGCGACACAATCCTCGACGGTTGAGTCGTTTCCTCTCGGCAGGAAGGGCGGGAACATCGTCACCCCGACAAACCCGCCGCGGTCGGCAATGAAACGGATTTCTTCATCGGATTTATTGCGGGGATGGGCTTTCAGAGCTGCAGGCAGAATATGCGTGTATGCGACAGGGCGGTTCGAGGCGAGGATGACGTCACGCGAAGTGACCGGACCGACATGGCTCAGATCGCACAACACACCGACGCGGTTCATCTCCGCCACAACCTCGTGGCCAAAGCCGCTCAGCCCGCTGTCATGAGGCTCGTAACAGCCCGCGCCCACTAGATTCTGAGTGTTGTAGGTCATCTGCATGACACCTACACCGAGTTCTTTGAACAGCGAGATGTAACCGATCTGATCCTCCAAGGCCGAGGTATTTTGAAAGCCAAGAATGATGCCGGTTTTTTCTTCAGCTTTCGCGCGGCGGATGTCGGCTGTCGTACGCACCGGAGTGATCAAGTCGCTGTTGTCGGCAAACCAGCGTTTCCATTGCGCAATGTTGCGCATCGTGGCGACGAAGCCCTCCCAAATCGAGCATGTGCAATTCGCGGCAGTCAATCCGCCCGCTCGCATGTCGGCGAATATCGCGCGGCTCCATTTCGAGATGACGAGGCCGTCTATGACGGTGAGCGAGTCGTGTAGGCGGGTCATGCGACCTTCCAGAGATCCAGAAAACACCAACCAGGCCGGCATCGGCGCGCTAGTGATCGAGCAAAGCTACCCGAAGTAATCGGGATCCCCAAGGTTTCGGGCTCGACGACGCAAGGGCGACCGATGTCTCGAACCCTTCGGTGAACCAGCCGCAAATGGGTGCAAGAAGATTGCGGCCTTCGGCGTTGCGACCCTGATT
>VAZT01000189.1 GCA_005884825.1 Alphaproteobacteria bacterium | reverse complement strand
CCAACACCGGCGGATCGCCGACCAGCCCGACCGGTACCGTTTCCTGCAGGATTTTCGCCAGCTCGTCGGCGCTGTCGAACGCGAAATCGCTCACGCCATAGATGTCGAAGGCGTCACGAATTGCCGGCCGTGACTTGACCGGGTGCATAAAGTGCACCTCGGCCATGGGCAACAGCTTGCGCACGAGCGCCACCTCGGCGAGCGAGGCGCAATCGAAATTGCGAACGCCGCCGGCCCACAGCGCCCGCAACACGCGCGGCTCGGGGTTGCACTTGACGGCGTAGAGTACATCGCCCGGAAAAAGCTCGACAAACCTACGTGCGGCGCCGGCGATCGCCGCCGGGCGCAGGCACAGCAACGGATCGCTCGGTCGCATCCGGGCGACGATCGCATCGATCGAGGGGAAAACAGCGCGCCCCTGCGGGCGGGCAGAGAAAAGACGGGCTTGCGCCATCGCACCATCCTCCGAAACCAGGAGGCGACATGCCGCTCCGCACGCCAGTTGCGCCGGAGGCGGAATGACCAATCAGAGTGAAGCGCCGCACCGGGCGAAAGCGCCCGGAGGACGTCAGACGATGGTGCGAGGACTTCGCATCGCGTGCCGGAACATATCCGTTTCCCTTAAGGAGGCCGGCCCACGGGTGGCCGGCTCGGCCGAAAAGGACGCGTTACGTCGTAGCAGCACCCCTTGCGAAACGGGGTTCTAGGCACGTGCGATTGCGTCGGCGTCTAAAATAGTAAAAGCCCCAGCCGAATCAAGGCTTTTTCGAAATCTTCAGCATGTCCGGCATCTATCCGTGTCGGCAGGCCGGAATCGGCCGGCCTGCCTTACACGGAGGAAAGAGCATGAATCGGATGCCCTTTCTCCTGGTGCTCCGGCTGAAGGTCTGGCGGCGGCGTATTCTCCACGTCGTCGTCAGCCTGAGCCGGGCCTAGGAGCAGTCGGCCGGCGGTGCACTCGTCGGCCGACTACCTCCGTAATATAGGCGATATGCGCCGACGCGTCTATCGCGTAGCGTGTGGCGCGAGCAGGGCGATGTAGTCCCAGGCCATCGTCGCCGCCGCGAGTGCGGTGATCTCGGCGACATCGTAGGGAGGAGAGACCTCCACCACGTCCATCCCGGCGAAGTTCAGTCCAGCGATGCGGCGCAGGATTGCGCGAGCTTGCCAGGTCGCGATTCCGCCGACTTCCGGGGTCCCGGTCCCGGGCGCGAAGGCGGGGTCGAGCGCGTCGACGTCAAAGCTCAAATAGGCCGGCTCGGTCCCGACGACCGCGCGGATCCGCTCGGCGACGGCTTGCGGGCTCGTTTCGTGCACCTCCTCGGCAGAGACGATCGTCACGCCCTTGCCGACGGTCCAGTCGAAGATGTCGCGGTGCAGCGGCGAGCGGATGCCGATCTGGATCGTGCGGCCGGGGTCGATCAGGCCTTCTTCGATCGCGTGGTAAAACGGCGAGCCGTGTCCGAAGACGAGCCCGAAGCTCTCCGGCCAGGTGTCGACATGGCCGTCGAAATGCAGGAGCCCGAGCGGACCCTCACGGCGGGCGAGGGCGCGCAACAAGGCGAGCGTAATCGTGTGATCGCCGCCGAGCGCGACGAGGTGCCGAAACGCCACCGCCTGCTCCTCGATTTTGGCGAGCGAACCTGCGATGTCGCCATGCGCGATACGAAAATCGCCGATATCGGCGAGATCCAGCTTTTCGATCTCGGCCCAGGACGCCGGATGGTCGCCATCGACCAGCATGCGGCTCGCCTGGCGGATCGCGGCGGGCGCGAACCGCGCCCCCGGCCGATTCGAAGTGCCGAGATCAAACGGAATGCCGGCGATGCAGATTGCGGCGTCGCTGCTCGAATGCTCGATGCCGAGAAAGCTCGGCCGTGTGGCAAAAGTCGGTACCGTACTCATGTCCCCTCATATGGGAGACGCGATCCCGACCCTCATCCCCCGGCTCTTAGCTACAGCGGCTTTTCGTAAAACACGCTGGTGGCAATCGCATTGGGCGGCAGCTCGGCGTAAGGGCCGAAGGGTCCGCGTGGCCGGAAACCCCAGCGCTCATAGAGGGCGATCGCGGCCGTCTGATAAATGCCCGTTTCCAGCCTCAATAGGCTCTTGCCGGCGTTGCGCGCTTCCGCTTCGAGGCTCGCGAGGAGGGCCTTGCCGATCCCACGCCCACGTGCCGGCTCACGTGCGTACATCCGCTTGACCTCGGCATAACCGTCGAACAGCGCCACTCCGCCGCAACCCATCGCCTCGCCGTCCAAACGGGCGAGGTAGAAACGGATGTCGGGTTGGAACAGCCGGTCAATGGACAGGGCGTGCCGCTGCTCGGGCGCGTACGCAGCACCCAAGATCTCATCCAGCTCCGTGAGCAGCTCCTCTACTTCGCGCGTCGGGGCAGGAACGGGTTCGATCGTTACGCTCACACCGTGTCGGGCTTGTTTATTGCACTCGCTCGAGCACTGCGGCGATGCCCTGGCCGACCCCGACGCACATCGTCACGAGCGCATAACGGCCGCCGGTGCGCTGCAATTGGCGGGCGGCGGTCAGCGCGATGCGAGGACCCGAGGCGCCCAATGGGTGGCCGACCGCGATCGCGCCGCCGTTCATGTTGACCCGGCTGTCGTCGAACGGCAGTTCGAGGCCGCGCAGGCATGACAGCACCTGTGCGGCGAAGGCCTCGTTGATCTCGATCACGTCGATGTCGGAGAGGCTGAGGCCGGCGCGGGCGAGGGCCTTTTTCGAAGCCTCGACCGGGCCGATCCCCATGATCCGCGGCGGCACGCCTGCTACACCGCTGGCAAGAACGCGGGCGAGCGGCTCGGCCCCGGCAGTATCGCCTGCCTTGCGGCTGGCGACGATCATCGCCACTGCGCCGTCATTGATGCCGGAGGCATTGCCGGCGGTCGTCACGCCGCCCTCCTGCAGGGGACGCAGCCGGGCCAGCGCAGTGAGATCGGTCTGCGGCCGTGGATGCTCGTCTTCAGCCACCTTGACCGGCCCCGTCCGGCCTCCCGGCACCTCGACGGCGAGGATCTCGCCTTCGAAAAACCCATCGGCCTTGGCGGCGGCGTATTTGCGTTGCGAGGCCGCGGCGAACACGTCGCACGCTTCGCGCGTGATCTGGTAGTCGCGCGCCAGGTTGTCGGCGGTCTCGGGCATCGTATCGGCGCCGAACTGGCGCTCGATTTTCGGGTTGGGGAAGCGCGCGCCGATCGTCGAATCAAAGACCCGGCCGTCGCGGCTGAACGGCGTTTCGGCCTTGTTCATGACAAATGGCGCGCGGCTCATGCTCTCGACGCCGCCGGCCACCATGACCTCGCCTTCGCCGCAGGTCACCGCCTGCGCCGCCATGACGATCGCGTTGAGCCCGCTGCCGCAATTGCGCTGCAGGACCGACCCGGCGACCTCGATCGGCAATCCGGCCAACAGCCCGGCATGCCGCGCGACGCAGCGGCTGTCCTCACCCGCCTGGTTGGCGCAGCCGACGACGACATCCTCGA
>VAZT01000188.1 GCA_005884825.1 Alphaproteobacteria bacterium | reverse complement strand
TAAGGTGATTGCCGTGCGTCATCGAGGTAACCCTCCGTCAGCAAATGATCGCCGGCGGCGAGGCGAGCATGCCGCCGCCGTTTTGACAGGGCAACGCCTGCGATCGCGGGATCGGTTCCGTGTTATGCTCAGGCGCCCGAAAAGAAAGGCAAGATCATGCCAGGCATTGCACGTGTGCTGACGCTGCTGAGCTGCGCGCTGTGTTATTTCTTCGTCGGCCCCGCGGTCGCCCAGAAGGCCGGCGGGATCCTCAAATTCTTTCATCGCGACAGCCCGGCCAGCATGTCGATCCACGAGGAGGCGACGATCTCGACCGTCGGGCCGACCATGGCCGTGTTCAACAATCTCGTACTGTTCAACCAGCACGAGAAGCAGAACCGGATGGAATTCATCGAGCCCGAGCTGGCCGAGAGCTGGGATTGGAACGAGGACCACACCCAGCTCAGCTTCCGGCTGCGGCAGGGCATCAAATGGCATGACGGGAACCCGTTCACGGCCGCTGACGTCAAATGCACCTGGGACATGCTGACCGGCAAATCGCCGAACGCATTGCGGCTCAACCCACGCAAGGCGTGGTACCGCAACCTCGATGCGGTTGTCCCCGAAGGCGATTACGCGGTCAGTTTCATGCTGAAGCGGCCGCAACCGGCATTCCTGTTCCTGCTGGCCGGCGGTATGTCGCCGGTCTATCCGTGCCATGTGCCGGCGCGCGATATGCGGGCCCATCCCGTCGGCACCGGGCCGTTCAAATTCGTCGAATATAAGCCGAACGAATACATCAAGCTGGTCAAGAACTCGGATTATTGGAAACCTGGCCGGCCTTATCTCGACGGCATCGAGTGGACGATCATCCCGAACCGCTCGACCCAGACATTGGCGTTTATCGCCGGCAAGTTCGACATGACCTTCCCTTACGAGGGGACGGTGCAGTCGCTGCGCGACATCGAGGCGCAGGCGCCCGAGGCGATCTGCGAGCTCGACCCGACCATCGTCGCGATCAACCTGCTGCTCAACCGCGACGCGCCGCCCTTCGACAATCCCGATATCCGGCGGGCGATGCAGCTGACCATCGACCGCAAATCCTTCATCGACATCCTGTCCGAGGGGCAGGGCGACATCAGCGGGGCGATGCCGCCGCCGCCAGGCGGGCTGTGGGGGCTGCCGCCGGACATCTTGGCGAGCCTGCCGGGCTACGGCCCCGATGTCGCAGCTAACCGCACCGCGGCGCGCCAGCTGATGGAAAAGCATGGCTACGGGCCGGACAAGCGCCTTTCGGTGAAGGTCGCGACCCGCAACATCCCGCAGTTCCGCGACCCGGCAGTGATCATGATCGACCAGCTGAAGCAGATCTATATCGACGGCGAGCTCGACGTCGTCGAAACTGCGAACTGGTATCCAAAGGTCGCGCGCAAGGATTACATGGTCGGCACCAATTTGTCGGGCAGCGGGGTCGACGACCCAGACGCCTACTTCTACGAGCATTACGCCTGCGGCTCGGAGCGCAACTACACCAACTACTGCAACCCCGAGCTCGAGAAGATGTACGAGCGGCAGTCGATCGAAGCCGACCAGGAAAAGCGCAAGAAGCTGGTTTGGGAGATCGACCGCCGGCTGCAGGAGGACGCCGCCCGGCCGATGGTCTACCACTACCGGCTCGGCACCTGCTGGTACCCGCGGGTGCACGGCATCACGGTCATGGTCAACAGCATCTTCAACGGCTGGCGCTTCGAGGAGGCTTGGCTGGACAAATAGCAGATGAGCCGGCGCGTGCGGGCCGCGACGGCTCATCCCAGAAAGCCATACGGATCCCATTCGGGGCGCCCGGCCCTTACGGCCGCACGCCGCGGCGCTCGCGTCCGGGCGAGATCGTCCTGACCAGCCAAGACGACCGCCGCGACCACCAGCGCTTTGCCGCAGCCTATGGCGATCCCGAATCCGGTGTGTCGATGGGGCCACGACCGACGTCGGGTCCGCTCTGCGTTGGCAAGCTGACTTATATCGGCCAGCAGGGCGGTGGCCGCCGACATCGCCAACTTAAAGGCGGCGCTCACCGCGGCTGGGATCGCAGAAGGTTTCATGACCGCGGTCGCCCCCGGCACCGCCTATCGCTTCGGCAACGCCTATTACCAGGACGACATGGAATTCCTCTATGACTGTGCCGAGCAACCACGATAAATGTGAGGTCGTGCAGGACGATCGGTTCGCCGTCTGCGGTCAGCACGACGTCGATCTCAACCTTCGTCGCACCCCAAGCTTTCGCCGCTTGCAAAGCCGGGAGCGTGTCCTCCGGTAGTGGAGGCTATAGCCCCGTGGCCGCAGATTTGGACCCGCCGGGTCTCGCGGGCTAGAAGGCTGAAGGACATGTTCGGATCAGTTTGCAGAAGAACGCTTCTTTTCGTCGGTTCGAGATGTTGGCGCGTCTGCTGACATCTTCCGGGAGTCCAACGCGGATCACTCGACGCGGTTAAAAGACCCGCATCTGCAAGGTTCCGGAAGGAGAGTTCGACTTCTTCGGGTTCACGTTCGGACGGATGTATTCGCCGAGAACCGGCCAGGCACGCTTGGCGTTACGGCCATCGACGAAAAGCATCCGGCGCATGATCGAGACGATCCATGAGCTGACGATCCGAAGCGGGAGATGGCAAGAGACCACAGAGCTGGTTGGCAAGTTGAACCGCGCGCTACGCGGCTGGGGCGAACTACTTCCAAGTTGGCTCAGTCACTAAAGCGTATCGGGCGCTTGACAACTACACAGCAGTGCGGTTGCGCCGGTGGTTGCGCTACAAGCACAAGGTCAGGCGACGCAAGGGCGGGACTTATCCCCTCTCGCACCTCTACGGGCATTACGGTCTCGTACGCCTGACCGCGCGTGGGTGCAGCGAGCCGTGGGCGAAGGCGTGACGTCTTGTCCGAGAGCCGGATGCGGGAAATCTGCACGTCCGGTTCGATGAGCGGGATGTGGGAACGGAGCTATGGCTGAGCCACTGAGGCACCGCCAGACGAAAGGGGCGGAAACAGATATGCTCAGCCTACTGCCACCGCGCCACATCTCGACTTTACCAAAGTGAGACCAATGTTACCACTGAGCCCTGGTCAGCAGTCGAGTGGATAGCAGACGCCGACCTGACCAGGGCATCGTTCTATTGGGATTCGGTTCCACATTGCCGAAATCCGCCCAGTGCGTGCCAAGTTCGCGGCCGAGCAATTCCATGCTCGGATTGCGCCAAAC
>VAZT01000187.1 GCA_005884825.1 Alphaproteobacteria bacterium | reverse complement strand
GGTCATCCGCACGATGATCGGCGCCGGACGGAGCGCCGCAGCCCAGCATTCGCAGACCCCCTACCACATCTTTACGTCGGTGCCGGGGCTCAAATGCGTCGTGCCGTCGAATGCCTATGACGCCAAGGGGCTGTTGATCCAGGCGATCCGCGACGACGACCCGGTGATCTTCTGCGAACACAAGCTGATGTACGATTTGCGCACCGAGGTCCCCGATGACCCCTATGCGATCCCGTTCGGCGAAGCCAACATCGTGCGCGACGGCGACGACGTGACCGTCGTCGCGCTCGCCCGCATGGTGCATTACGCCGGCGAGGCGATCGACACGCTCGCCAAGGAGGGGATCGAATGCGAGCTGATCGACCCGCGCACGACCTCGCCGCTCGACGAGGATACGATCGTCGAAAGCGTCGAGCGCACCGGCCGGCTCGTTGTTGTCGACGAGGCGACGCCCCGCTGCGGCATGGCGGCGGACATTGCAGCGCTCGTCTCCGACAAGGCCTTCGCGTCCCTACAGGCGCCGGTCAAGCGGGTCACCGCGCCGCACACCCCGGTGCCGTTCGCCCCGTCCTTGGAAAAGCTCTACATCCCGAGCCCCGGGCGGATCGCTGCCGCGGTGCGCGAGGTGCACGGATACGGCCGTTAGGAACCAGCTTATACTTTGTCACCCGCGCGAGAGCGGGGTCCAGGAGCCCAGGGCAATTTGCCGGAGTCGCTGGATTCCCGCTTCCGCGACGCTTCTGCGGGAATGACGAGGGGGATGCACGATGACGTCCGAAATTACTGCGATCACGATGCCCAAATGGGGCTTGACGATGACCGAGGGTAAGGTTGTCGGGTGGCTCAAGCAGGCGGGGCAGAGCTTTGCCGAGGGCGAGGAGCTCCTCGAGATCGAGACGACCAAAATCACCAACGTCATGGAAGCGCCGGCAGGAGGCACCTTGCGGCGGATCGTGG
Organism: Alphaproteobacteria bacterium; assembly: GCA_005884825.1. Classification (GTDB taxonomy): domain Bacteria; phylum Pseudomonadota; class Alphaproteobacteria; order ATCC43930; family CGMCC-115725; genus AP-15. The sequence continues at coordinate 1,853 of VAZT01000187.1, read as the reverse complement.
CGCCGGCGGGTGCGACCCTGCCGGTCGGCGCCTTGCTCGCGGTGGTCTCGGCCGAGGAGGTGGCGGATAGCGAAATCGACACCTTTGTCGCAGGGTTCGCGGTCCCCGAGCCGTCAGCCGAAGCGGCCGTTGGTGCCGAGACGGCGCGGCCTCGCGAATTGGAGGCAGCCGGCCTGCGGCTGCGCTACCTCGCGCTCGGCGAGGGCGACAGCGTCCCGGTCCTCTTGCTGCACGGCTTCGGCGCCGATCTCAACACCTGGATGTTTACGCAGCCTGCTCTGGCCGACGGGAGGCAGGTCATTGCGCTGGATCTTCCGGGCCATGGCGGATCCGCCAAGCAGCTGGATCATGCCGATGCCGAGAGCTTGGCCGCAATCGTCGAACACGCACTGAACACGCTCGGCATCGAGCGGCTGCACCTCGTCGGACATTCGATGGGCGGCGGCATCGCCATTTCATTCGCTTCGCGCAAGCCCGAGCGCGTAGCGACCCTGACCCTCATCTCGTCGGCCGCGCTCGGGCCGGAGATCAACGCGGCGTTTATCGACGGTTTCGTGCGCGCCGCGCGCCGTCGCGAGGCGATCGAGGCACTCCACCTCCTGGTCCACGATCCGGCGCTGGTCAGCCGCTCGATGGTCGAGGATGTCTTGCGCTACAAGAGGCTCGACGGGGTGCCGGAGGCATTGGCGGCTTTTGCCGAGGAATGGTTCCCCGGTGGCCGGCAACGCATCGGCCTCAGCGGCGCCGTCGCGGACCTAAAGCTGCCGGCGCAAATCATCTGGGGGCGGGAAGACCGCATCATCCCCGTCGCCCACGCCGAGGCGCTCGCCTCACGCCTACCGGTTCACATCCTCGAGCAAACCGGGCACCTGCCGCACATGGAAAAAGCCGGCGAGGTCAATCGGCTGATAAAAAGGCTGATCGAGAACCAAGCCTAGGTGCGGCCGGAGGCGGCGAGGCGGCGGCGCAGGAGAGTACGCATGAACCTGTTGCGGCTGCGGACGATCTGGGCCGCAGGAGGTTTTGCCGCCGGATCGACGGGCCGGGACGGACCGGCTGCTGCCGGTACGCCTTCGGAGGAATAGCGGCGATCGAAATCCTCGTCGCTGAAGGTCAAACCAAGGTCTTCTTCTTCGATCATTTTGAGCGCTTCCTCTTTATACGGTTCTGCTACTGCCGCTCGTATTTGACGACACGGCGCACGCGGCCCCATTCTCCAGGCTGGACGACGTAGAGATCGTGGTGTGAATCCACCCAGATCCCGTGGCACGACCGATTGATCGGGCCGTCGCCCCAGCGCGCCAGGCGCTCGCCGTCGAGGGTCAGGATGCTGATCATGCCGCCATTGTGCTCGGGGATGTAGACGGTATCGTCATCATCGACATAGAAGAACGCGGGGCCGATCAGCTCGGTCGGCCAGATCGTCAGCAGATTACCGTCCTGGTCGAACACCTGCACCCGATCGTTTTCGCGGTCGGCCACCAGTACGCGCCCGCGCCGGTCGATCCACACGCCATGGGGCAAATTGAACTGCCCGGGCCCATTGCCCGGCTCACCCCAGGAGAAGAGGTATTTCGCGTCTGACGAGAATTTGTGCACGCGAGCGTTGCCGTAACCGTCCGTCATGAACATTTCGCCGCTCGCCGCGAACGCGATATCGGTGGGCAGATTGAACGGCCCGCCGCCATGCGTGACCTTCTTCCACGCCGACGAGCTGAAATCGTCTGCCGGCACCCCCGTATCGGAGCGCTGGCCTTTGGCGCCGATAGTCTGCAGCAGCTGGCCATCGGTGGTGAATTTCATAAATTGCCCGTGATGCTCGTCGGTGAGCCAGACGAAGTCGTTCTCGTCGA
>VAZT01000186.1 GCA_005884825.1 Alphaproteobacteria bacterium | reverse complement strand
GAATCGGAGATGGCTCGATGATTGAACGGGGTGATGATGGGCAGGCCCGCCCTCAAACCCTCGGCAATTCGGTGCTCATCGGCTTCACGCTTGCGCCAATCACAAGCAGCAAGTCGGGATCGGATACCGATACGCGCCGCGGCCAAATGCTGTGGGTTGATCGCCAGCGCGCAATCGCTCGCCGCCCCCGCCTCTCCGAAACGCTCCGCGGCCACAAAGAATCCTGCGCGAACGGCCCACGCATCGGCATCCTGCGGATGGGGCGCCGGCCCCTCGGTGATCTCGGAGTTGGCCGTTTTGCTCTTGCTCGCGTGGATCGCCGCGCCGCGGTCTCTCCAAATCGCCCTGTTCTCCGGCGCAAGCGCAAGCGCCTTGTCATAGCACGCGATGGCCGCCTTGTGGCGTCTGAGACCGGACAGGGCGTTGCCGAGACTGTGCCATGCCGCGACATTATTCGGATCGGCGGCCAGCGAGCGGTTCGCATCCGCGCGCGCCTCGTGGTGCCGTCTTACTTTGAGACGCATCTCGGGCGAGACCGGCATGACAATCAGCGCGAGCTCGTGGCTCGCGAGCGCATCACGCAAAACTTCCGCCTGCGCGACCACATAACGATAGGTCCGCACGATCGGAAACAAGGCGATATCGTGCGCGATCTTGATCGGGATATAACCGATCAACGAGGTAAACAATCCGGGAAACGGGTTTCGGGCGACATGAAGCGGACCCGGCAAGGCCAATGTCCGCGCCACATAACGGACCCGACGCACGGCCCCATCGTGCAGCCGCAGGCGGTCAAGCAAAAGTCTGTTGTCATGAGACGCAGACCGTTCCTGAACCAGCCAGTGAGCTATGACGCGCGGAACCATCGGTTCTATCGTAGGGTCGTCGCGTTCCGCGGCAGTAACCGCATCGGGTACGCCCGCTCCGAAACAGATCCGTGCCAGTGCGGCTGCCAACAAGACCAAGCGAAGGCATCCCTGCGGTCTGGCACGATCGAGGATGGCGTCCCAGTCTAGGTTCGGATGCGATGCAATGAAAGCCGCGACACCGCACGCCGCTTCGACCCGCCGCCACAGGTTCTTGCCATCGGCGATCGCCAGAGCGAGAAGGTCATCCTCCGCCGACAGAGTCGTCATGGTCCGGCCACTGAAGGCCGTGCGTTGTGCCCTGCGCCACAATCCGGCATAGTCGATGTCGAGTGCCATATTCATCGGCGTCAGCCGGGTGCGAAGCCGGAGGCCGACCCCGAGGCCTTTCTTTAGCAGCGTCTCATGGCCCTGGAGACGGTGAATGAGGTCGAGTTGGGCCGAATTCAATTGCTTCTTGCGTTCATACCCAAGGCCGGCCAACGCCTCCATCGTCCGCGCAAGGTCAGAGTCGCGAACGAGAACGTGCGGGTCTCCGAACGTGCCAAGACCGAGGTCACCATAGGCCCGGAAAGCGAGGGCCGGACCCTTGAACGCAATCGCCTCGACACCGTTGTCCGCCAGCGCTTCGATCACCCGCGAAAGATCATCGAACAGCGCGCGGTTTTTCTGACGTGTCAGATCCTCATTGACGCTAAAGGCATCTCGTATTTCGTCGGGCATCATGTCGGGCACGACACAATTCAGGGTGCGCCCGGTCAGCGCAGCCAGCCCATGTTCCATCGCCGTCCGGGCGAAACGGGTCCAGTCGATGCCGTCGAACAGCATTTCCCGGATCGCTGCCGCGTCCGCCTGACTTGGCAAGACCCTGGCGCAAGCCAATAGGAGCCGGAACTCGAGCGTCATTGATGTCTTTGATCTTCCACTAGGCTTATACTCGTACCAGAGTAAGAGCGGGGTTCATTATTGACGCGATAGTGCTCACAGAGCTGGACGCATGCACCAGAACATCGCATTTAGACAATAGCACGGTATCGACCACAACATCTTCAGCGTCACTGATTGAAAGACGATCCCAGTCGCGAAAGTGGACCTCCGCCGCATCAGACGTCGTGCGCTGCACATCGCTCCGAACGATCAACCTGGGGCCAAAGGCACGCTTAAACTCGTCGGCAGCCTCGGCGTCATCCGTGGCAAGGAAGATGGCGTGTTCAGCAATACCTTCTTTTGTCAATAGCGATACTATCACCTCGACTGCTCTTATGAACATCTCAAGCGATGGCACCTTGCCGTCGCTCTGTAGATCAGCAACCTGTGCATTACCGACGCGCCGGTGAATGCCGATACAAAAGCGCTCATCCAGAAATTGCACACACGTCTGACGTACTTGTTCGAGTACGTGCTTGTTGGTGATTTCGAGCCACTTCAGGACCGTGGAATGGTAGACGCGCCGATGCTCCTGCAGACGTCTTCCTTTCAGGTGATCTCTTCCAGTGCCCCAGAACGCAAGATCGACACGCCAAGCCGCCTGGTGCATGATTGCAGGTGGACGGGGCGCCAAGGCCCGAAACAATCCAGCCCAGACGTCGTCTCCCAACTCCCCGTAGCGAAATGCTATTTCAGTACCTTTAAGCACCCAGTCCACATGGACAGTCGCGTCGGGTCGCACGCGATGAACCACCTCTAGGACATGCAGCAGATTGGCCACAAGCCCTTCTTCCGGATAGCGAGGGATTACTACCGAGCGAGCAACTCCTAGTTTCATGCTTTCAACGAATATCCGGCGCGCTGCCGACACCTTCAGCTTCAGGATCTCCCTATGACGAAACGCCCGCCGGTGCCGGAGGCACCAGCCGCCCTTTTCGTTTCTGGCGTAGACAGCCCTGCGATAAACGGTCGGGGCAATCACCCACGCTCGTCCGGCATCGCGCACTGCCCGGACCACTGCGCGAGGCGCCCACCGGACAAGCTCCAAAATGCGGATGACGGAATTCGAAAAGTCGCGTACCACCGTTTTACGTTACTTCGAGGATCGCCTCAAGATCAATGATCCCCCTGCGCAAAGACGGCATTTCTGTTGCTGACGCCTAATCTACACAGATGATTCGGTGCAATGCGCCCGTCCGCCTCTTCCCGAAGGCCGGAAACCGTGTGTGCCATAGGCGCCGGCCTTCGCCGGTGTCGCACGATTTTGATCTGAGCCCTGCTCATTATGGACCGAATTTCTCCAAGGGGCTATAAAGTGAGATGGATTTTTGGTCTGTCGCAACGCTGACAAAGCTTTTGGGCTACGGGCCGGCCCCACCCCCTGGAACGACTGCCGAACGTCACCGGTTCCTGCTCATCAAGGCTTGGGGCTGCGGGTTTTGGTCTGACATGAACCACGTCTTCGGCTGCCTTCTGTTGGCCGAGATCACGGGCCGAACCCCAGTGACCCATTGGGGCAAAAATAGTCTGTACGGTGACGGAACCGATACCGATGCGTTTCAACTCTATTTCGAGCCGCTCTCGCCCCTTGGCATCCCGGACGTCATCCAGGCCG
>VAZT01000185.1:2477-8199 GCA_005884825.1 Alphaproteobacteria bacterium | reverse complement strand
ACATCCGCGGCCAAATAGGCGTCGATCAGCCGGCGGACATTTTTTTTGGGTTCCAATGCACCATAAAACAGCAGGTACTCGTGCAGACCGAGACCAAAATGCCCTTCCAGCTGGTTGGCGACTGCTGCCGCCGGCCGCTCGATCCATTCGCGAGGAAAATCCACAGCCTGATAGGTGTTCGAGATGCGGCCCTCCTCGACGCCGAGCAGCTCGATGATGTCACGCTTGGAGTTTTCGGAAACCGTGACGATATGGTCCGCCTCTTTGGCGATCTTTTTGAGCAGCCGAAAAAGCTGCCGCTTATTGTCCTCGGTCGTGAACGGCAGCCGCAGCGGCACGAGATCGTGAATAGTATAGACATTCCGCGCCGATTTGACCCGTAAAGGCAGCGGATAGGTGCAATGCAGGATGTCCGGCCGCGGCTCGAAGGCGAGGTTGACGAACTCCTTGGTGCGCGAGAAATACGTCCGTGCGTTGGCGAAGAGATTGCGGGCGACAAAAACCCGGTCATGGGCGTCAAGCGTTCGCTTGAATTGCCGGGCGACCACGGCGCCGCTCAATTCGACCGGCAAGGGCTTGACGGGTAGGTGATATCGCGTCTGGTCGATGGCATGGTTGAGGGCCCGCCGCAGGGTCAGCTTTCGCTTCCCCGACATGCTCGGCCGCTTCTCGTCGAAAAACGCGATCTCGCGCAGCAGCCGATCTTTCGCCGGTGTGAACGGGGTGCTGTAGAGGACGCCGACCTCGTGGCCGAGATCGTGGGCAGCGCGCGTCAACATGCGCGTGTATGTCGCAATGCCTGTCCCTCTCGCCAGCGAAAGGTTTAGGCCGTCGAAGACGATGCGCTGGGCTTCCCTACCCGGGGCGAATGGCATCGCCGTCATTTCACGTCAAAGGTTCTTCTTCGCCGGCGCGATCGCCTGCCGCGGGCTATTTGTTGCACCGATGGGCCCCTTGTTCTGCGGGTCGACATTCCGCTGGTTCGCGGGCAACTATCGCATATTGCGCCGCAGCAGGATTTTCGTGGACAGTGCCCGGCCAATTGTCAAGAGTTACCGACATCAGCAAGCGTCTTTATACCAACGCGATGATCGGGGTGGGGATGCGGCAATGCGATCTCGTCTCCGCGACGGCACCCACGTCGCGGGATGACGGCCCGAGCCTCTTTGTGGCGCCTGCCGGTTTCGGGTTGCTCGCAGCCGGGATTGGGGCGGCGGAGACCAGGGCGATTGAAGCGCTGTTTCCAGATTTTACGATCAGCCATCGCCTTCCTGCCGCGACCGGAGTGTCGGCGGTCGTGAGTTGGTCCGATTTACGTCGCAAGGGCCGACCCAGAAGGCGAGCTGCAGCACTCGGAGTTCCCTTTCTGCTGTTCGGTTCCGGCTTGTTGCGCGCTCCTCCTGGATGGGGGGCAAGAAACCCGGTCCTGAGCGTAACTGCGCAGGCAATGACTGGACCTCGATCACCGATCGACCTCCTCGACCCCGAGCGGCTCCTCGCGAGCAGCGGTTGGGAGAGCTCAGGGCTTCTGGGGAGGGCTTCCGGCTTGCGGCACCAGATTGTATCGCGCCGCCTCGCCGGTCCGTGGTGGAGTAGGGAACCCGATCCCGGGCTGCCGCGCGGCGGCCGTCATGCGTTGATCTTGGGCGACAGCAACCCGGAGGGCTCCAATTCCCTAGAGCTGCTGAACGCCATGCTCCAAGCGGCTAGGGCCGAAAACGCCTCGCGCCAAACCGTGATTGTGGCCCCGCGTCACAGGGGCGGTCGCCGTTTGGCGGCCGGCTTTCTCCGAGACGCCGCCGCGAACGGGTGCACAGTCCTCACCGGGACGGTGGACATTTGGGAAGCGATCGGCGGAGCCGAGTCGGTCTACACGGCCGGCGGCGAGACCGGCTTTCTCGCGCTGCTGGCGGGAGCCAGAATCCGCTGTTTTGCCGATTCATTCTACTCGGGCTGGGGCATCACGATGGACGAGCCCGGGGTCCCGCAAAAACCGCTTCGCCGGACGATCGACGAAGTATTTGCCGGTGCCTGCCTTCGGAATGTCGTTCTGGAAACGTCGGCAGGTCCGAGATTTTTTCCGGTCGAGCGCTGGCACGCCGGCCTTTCGGCGTACCACGGACGCGGGGCTTGCGGCCGCCCGCCGCAGGCCACGAGGCAGCATCGCCGTTTGGGCCTCGCGCGCCCCGGCGGGGCTCGCTGAAGCGGCCGAGCAGAAAGGCATCCCGCTGATCCGGGTCGAGGACGGGTTTATCCGCTCGGTCGGGCTCGGCTCTGATTTCATCCCGGCAGCCTCGCTGGCGCTCGACAGCCGCGGCATGCATTTCGATCCAAGTGTGCGCAGTGATCTCGAGCAACTCCTCGCCGAAACCGAATTCGATGCCGCATTGATCGAGCGCGCCCGCGATCTGATCCGACAGCTCATCGCTCGCGGCATCACCAAATACAATGTAGGCGATACGGCCCTCCCGATTAAATGGCCCGCCCGCCGGCGGCGTATTCTGGTGCCGGGACAGGTCGAGGACGATCTCTCGGTCCGCCTCGGTGGCGAAGGGATCACACGCAACCTCGATCTGCTCGCACGCGTGCGTACGGCCAACCCCGATGCCTTCATCCTCTATAAACCGCACCCCGACGTGGAGGCCGGCCACCGCGAGGGAAAGGTTGCCGACGGGGTTGTCACCAACTTTGCCGACATCGTGATCCGGGATATCTCGACGGCGGTAATCCTGGCCGAAATCGACGAGGTGCACACGCTGACCTCGCTCGCCGGTTTCGAGGCCTTGCTACGCGGTCGGCGGGTCGTCGTTTACGGCCGGCCCTTTTATGCCGGCTGGGGGCTCACCAGCGACCTCAGCGGGATCGACCGCGGGCGGCGGCTCACCCTCGAACAGCTCGTCGCCGGCGCTCTGATCCTCTACCCGCGTTACCTCGATCCAGTAACTCGTCTGCCGTGCAAGCCGGAGCTGGTGATCGAACGATTGGCCAGTCCGGAGCTTTGGCGGCCGGGTCTCCTCGTGGCCGCGCGCCGGCTGCAGGGGTCGTTGGTGCGGCGCTGGAACGAAACCTTGGTCAGGTCCGCCAGGCTTTTTGCGAAATCCGCCCCATCTTCCTGATATGACGGCATCCGCATAATGACGGCCAGCTGATAATGACGGCTTCAGGATGTCGCTACTCCTAGGAAAGCGGGGATGCGCGCACCCTTCAGCGTCGTAATCATTACCGGCGCTTCGAGCGGGCTGGGCGCGTCGCTGGCGAAAGCCTATGCCGCACCGCGCGTCGCGCTCGGACTCCAAGGCCGCGATCGGCGGCGGCTCCAGGCCACGGCGCTCGCTTGTGAAGCAAAGGGGGCAACGGTGAACACGGCCATCATAGACGTGACCGATGCCCCCGCCATGGCATCATGGCTGCGGGAGTTTGATGATCGGCACCCGGTCGATCTATTGATTGCGAATGCCGGTACCTCGGCCGGCCCCGACCCCGACAGCCCCTCGGAGGGCACCGAAACCGCAGCGCGGCAGGTCGGAGTAAACCTGCTCGGGGCCATCAACACCGTCGAACCGCTTCTGCCGGCGCTATGCGCGCGCGGCCGCGGCCGCATCGCCGCTGTCGCGTCGATAGCTGCTTATCGGGGGCTCCCCTACAGCCCCGGGTATTGCGCAAGTAAAGCCGGGTTGCGCGCCTACGCCGAGGCTTTGCGGCCCCGTCTAGAGCGTCACCGCATCGGTGTGACCGTAGTTTGTCCGGGCTTCTTCGATTCGCCGATGACCGATCGGTTCGACGGGCCGACGCCGTTTCTGCTCAGCAGCGACGGCGCGGCTCGGATCGTCAAGCGCGGCATCGATCGCGGGCGGCGGCGCGTCGCTTTTCCTCGGCCGCTGGTGCTCGGTCTGCAATTCTGCGATATCGCGCCCGCTTTCATAGGGGACGCGATCTTGCGTCGCTACCGCTTCCAAATCCACTCGGCGTGATCGCACGATGAGCGAAGCGCTGCAGGTTGTGGTGGGCTGCGTGCTCGCGCTTGGCGCATGGTTGTTGCCTCGACGCGTCGCCAAGGCTCGCACGGACAGCATACCCGCTCTTCTTCTGGATGTTCTCCCGGTCCTGTTGGCAGGGAGCTTCGTATTGACCGCTACGGGCCGCCCAATCTTTACCGGCATCCTGTTGATCTCTCTAGGCGCCGGTTTCGCGTTGGCCGATCGCACCAAACGCGAGGTGTTGCGCGAGCCAGTGGTGTTTTCCGAAATGTCCGAGCTGCGGCATGTTTTCACGCACCCGCAGCTCTACTTGCCTTTCGCCGGGCCGGCGCTGGTGATGGGGGGCGCGGCCGCAACGGTCGCTCTGTGCATCGCCCTGCTTTCCTTTGAACCGGCGCTTTGGGAGCCCGATCCGTTGCTGCTTCTGGTCTATGGCGGGCTGATCGCAGCGGGGATATGGCTGATCTCGCGCGAGCCGACGCTCGGTGCAGTGGCCGCGGCGCTGCACGAGCTCGGCGCCACGGGCGAGCCGTTTAAGGATGCCGCGACATTGGGGCCCTTCGCGATGGTGCTGACCTACGGTGTGATCGCGAGGGCCGAGCGCGCGGCGCGGCGCGCCCGTCACGCGCCGCAACCGGCGCCCGCGATCGGCCGGGCTCGCCGTCAGCCCGCGGTTCCGCTCATTTTAGTGCAATGCGAATCGTTCTTCGACGCCCGCCGGCTGTCGCCGATGATCCCGCAGGAACTGCTGTCAGGGTTCGACGCCTGTTGCGGAATCGGCGGGACTTTCGGCCGGCTGCAGGTCCCGGGCTGGGGGGCCAACACAATGCGCGCCGAATTCGCGGTGCTGACCGGCATCCCGGAGAGCGAGCTCGGATACGACCGCTTCAATCCATATCACGCGTTTGCGCGCGTCCCGATCGCCTCGCTGGTCTGGCATTTGCGCAGCCAAGGATATCGCACCGTCTGCCTGCACCCGTTCGACCGCAGCTTTTTCCGGCGCGATTTGACGCTGCCGGCACTGGGGTTCGAAACCTTCTTGGGTATCGAGACCCTCGGCGGTTCGCGGCGCCCCCCCTATTACTCCGATCCGGAGCTCGCAGATCATGTGCTGAGGGTTCTCGATGCCGAAGGGCCGCGCGTCTTCATTTTCGCGATCACGATGGGCAATCATGGTCCTTGGCGCGAGGCTGGGCCGCCGATCAATCCCGAGCTGCGGCGCAATTTCGACGCGATTGGCCTCCCGCGGGGCGGCGAGCTGTTGCGCTATCTGGACGGCCTGCGTCAATCGGATGAAATGTTGCAAATTCTGCTGACTGGGCTGCAACGCAGCCAGCGCGAGGGGGTCCTGGCGTTTTACGGAGACCACCTGCCGAGCCTGCCGCACGCCTTCCGTCATTTTGGGTTCGAGGAAGTAGGCAGCGACTATGTCGTGTGGCGGGGCGGTGCCGCCGATACGCGTCAGCTCGATTTGCCGGCGCACCGGTTGCCGCGGGTCGTCATCGATGCGCTGCGCGCGACCGGGGCCATCGAGGCGCAAGCCACGGCGGCCTTGGTCTCGGCCCACTGATCACGACGTGGACTCGGTGGTGAGGACGGCATGGAGATGCAAGGCCAGAGCGTCGTCGTTACCGGCGGCGCCTCCGGGATCGGGAAGGCTACCGCCCTTCTGCTGGCTCGCGAGGGTGCAAGGGTCTTCGTTGGAGATGTCGACGAGGCCGGTGGGCAGGCGCTCGCAGCGAAAG
>VAZT01000185.1:0-2326 GCA_005884825.1 Alphaproteobacteria bacterium | reverse complement strand
AGCATGGGAGAAACCGTCTATGCCGCCGCAAAGGGTGGGCTGATCGCCTTTACCAAGTCGCTTGCGCGCGAACTCGCCCGCTATCAGATCAATGTCAATTGCGTCTGTCCGGGCCCGACCGACACGCCGCTGTTCCAGCGGCAGCCCGAGCGTATGAAGCAAGCATTGACCCGCGCCATCCCGTTTCGTCGGATCGCGCAACCGATCGAAATCGCCCAAGCGGTCCTGTTCTTTCTGAGCCGCCGATCGGATTACATTACGGGTCAGGTGCTGAGTGTCAGCGGCGGATTGACCATGGCGGATTGAGCAAACCTCGATCTCCCGCCATTATCCGGACCACAACCGATAGAGAAGGAGTGAATGATGCCAAGGCAAGTCTCTTGGGCCCTCGCCACCGCGCTGGCGCTCGCTCTCAGCGGCGGTGTCTCGGCGCAGCAGACGCCGCCCGACCCGGGCGCGGCGGCCAATGTCCGGCAAAGCCAAACATACGAGCAGGTTTTGCAGAGCAACCCCTCATTCCGCGCCAAGCGCATGCAGCAGGAATGCGGCCCGGTGACCGATCCGGAATTGCACGCGAGTTGTGTTGCCTCGTTTGGTGGCGACGGGGCACCGCCGTCGCGCAAGTCGCGTCAACATTGAGTCCAAACGCGAGGAAGCCGAAATGCCGAACTCCGCCCCGGGCTTTGCCAGCCGGCCCGATTACCGCGTCGACCTGCTCCGCGAAAGCCGGCGCGTTACCGTCAAATTCGGCGGCGTGACGATCGCCGACAGCAGTGAGGCGCTGCGCGTCGAAGAGACCGGCCATGGCCCGGTCTACTACCTGCCGCAAAAAGACGTGCGGCTCGACCTGATGCATCCGACCGAGCACCACACCCGCTGCCCGTATAAAGGCGAGGCATCATACTGGACGGTCGAAGTTCCGGGAGAAGCTGGCGCCGCCCGACGGTCGGAAAACGCCGTATGGGCCTATCCCTCGCCCTATGACGAGGTGTCACGGCTCGCCGGCTATTACGCCTTCTATCCCAATCGGGTCGACTCGATCACGCTCAACTGATCGGCCTGCGCCATGCATCTGACGCAGAACTGGGACATCCGCAAGCCGCCCGCGTCCGCACGGGGCGGTATCGTCGCCTCGCAAAGTGGAACTGCGGCCGAGGTCGGCGCCGAAGTGCTCAAAGCGGGTGGCAGTGCGGTGGACGCTGTCGTCGCCACCGCTTTTGCTCTCGCGGCCGTCGAGCCGTGGAACAGCGGCCTCGGCGGGATCGGGTTCATGGTCGTGCACCAGGCAGGCGCCGACTGTGCCGAAATCGTCGATTTTGGTCCGGTTGCGCCGCATGGCCTCGACCCCGCCGCGTTCCCGTTGACCGGGGGGACGAGGACCGAGCTGTTCACCTGGCCGCAAGTCGAAGGCGACCGCAACATGCACGGGCCGCTCTCCTTCGCGATCCCGAGCGCGGTCCGCGGCTATGCTTTGGCGGTCGAGCGTTTCGGGCGGCTGCCGTGGCGCGAGCTGATCCAACCCGCCATCCGGCTTGCCTGCGCCGGCTTGCCGGTCGACTGGTTCACCACGATCAAGGTCGCCAGTGCTGCAGCTGATCTTCGCCGCTATGAAGAGAGCCGGCGGGTCTGGCTGCCGGATGGTTTGCCGCCGGTCTGCCCACCCGACAGCGACAGTATGACCCTACCGCTCGGTCGCCTTGCAGAAACGCTCGAGCGGCTCGCCGAAACGGGACCTGCGGATTTCTATAAGGGGGATATCGCGCGGTCGATAGTCGCCGACACGCGGGCCGGCGGTGGTGTCCTCTCAGTCGAGGATCTGGCGGGCTGTCGCGCACGTATCGTGCCGCCGCTCGAAATCCCCTATCGCGGCGTGACGTTCCAGACGACCTCCGGGATGACCGCCGGACCGACGCTCGCGGGTATTCTTCGAACCCTCGGCGGACGGAAATTCGCCGGCGCACCCGATGGCGATTACTTCGAAGCGCTCATCGAGGCGCTCCGGCGAGCTTATGCCGAGCGGCTCGACACAATGGGGGATGTCGAAACCGGTTCGCGGACATCGACCACGCATATTACCGCCATCGACCGTCAAGGCAGCATAGCGGCATTGACGACGACGCTCCTGTCGTCGTTCGGCAGCCGCTATGTGCTGCCCAGCACCGGCATCCTGATGAACAACGGCGTGATGTGGTTCGACCCGCGCCCCGGCCGTCCGAACTCGATCGGGCCCGGCAAACGCGCACTGACCAATATGTGTCCGGTCGTGGTGGCGCGCGACGGGCGGCCATGGTTTGGCGTCGGTGCGTCTGGAGGCCGGCGCATTCTC
>VAZT01000184.1 GCA_005884825.1 Alphaproteobacteria bacterium | reverse complement strand
TACCCGGCCTGACGCAAATGACTTCGAGCAGCGGCAACGAAAGTTCCGAGATCACATTGCAATTCGATCGCAGCATCTCTGTCGATACGGCGGCGCAGGCCGTGCAGGCGGCGATCAATGCGGCGGCCGGCTTCCTGCCGCCGATGCCGAGCCCGCCGATCTATCGGCTGACCAATCCGGCAGATACGCCGGTGCTGATGCTGGCGCTGACCTCGCAGACATTGCCGCTGACGACAGTCAGCGATTACGCCAACAGCATCCTGGCGCAGAAGATCTCGCAAATGCCGGGTGTCGGCCTCGTCGGCATCGGCGGCGAGCAGAACCCGGCGATCCGGGTTCAGGTCAACCCGGCGCTGCTGGCGGGAGTGGGCCTCGATCTCGAAGCGGTGCGGACGGCTCTGGCCACGGCCACGGTCGACCAGCCGAAAGGCACATTGAATGGCAACACTCAGGCTTTCGCGCTGCAGACCAACGACCAGTTGATGACGGCGCAGGGGTTCAACGATTATATCCTCGCCAACCGCCCGGGTACCTTCGCCACGACGGCGCAGGGATCCAACAACATGTCCGCCACCTCCGCCACCATCAACCCCAACCCCGGTGTCGTCGGCGTGAGCGGGCCGGTGCGCGTGCGCGATATCGGCCGTGCCACCGTCGGACCGCAAGATGTGAACCTGGCGGGCTGGATGAACACCGAGCCGGCCATCATCATCGCAGTCCAGCGCCAGTCGGGGGCCAATGTCATCGCCACTGTCGACGCGATCAAAAAGGCACTCCCGCAACTCGAAGCCTCTCTGCCGCCATCGCTCAAGATCCATATCCTGTCGGACCGCACGCAGACGATCCGGGCCAGCGTCGCCGATGTGCAAAATACCCTGCTATTGACGATAGGCCTGGTCGTGGGGGTCATTCTTCTCTTCCTGCGCACGCTTTGGGGCACTGTGATCCCGGCGATATCGGTGCCGATGTCGCTGATCGGCACCTTCACGGTCATGTACGTTCTCGGCTACACCCTCGACAATCTGTCGCTGATGGCGCTGACGATCGCCGTTGGTTTTGTCGTCGACGATGCGATCGTCATGATCGAGAACATCGTGCGGCACATCGAGGAGGGGAAGACCCCGATGCAGGCCGCTCTCGAAGGGGCCGGCGAGATCGGTTTTACAATCATGTCGATCTCGATCTCGCTGATCGCGGTGTTCATACCGTTGTTTCTGATGAGCGGCATTGTCGGCCTCTTGTTCCGCGAGTTCGCCGTCACCGTCGCGGTGGCGATCCTCGTCTCCGTCATCGTCTCGCTGACTTTGACCCCGATGATGTGCGCCCGCCTCTTGACGGCGGAGGGCGACACGCGGCCGGGCCTCCTCTCGCGCGCGCTCGAGCGCTTCTTTGATTGGCTCGCCGCCGTTTACGATCGCGGGCTGGTGGTCGCGCTGCGCCATCGTTTTATTACGCTGCTCGTGATGATTTCGACGATCGTCGCGACCGGCGTGCTGTTCGTGGAGATCCCCAAAGGCTTTTTCCCGCAGGAAGATACTGGCCTGATCCAGGGCATCGCCGAGGGCGCCGAAAACATCTCGCCGCAGGCGATGATGGACCGCATGCAGGCGGTTCTGGCGGTAGTGACAAAGGACCCGGCGGTCGCCGCGGTCAATGCCTATATCGGACCCGGCGGGCCGACCGTGACCGAGAATGACGGGCGTGTATTCATCACATTGAAACCGATCAGCCAGAGGGTCGGCGTCGACCAGGTGATCGCGCGCTTGAACAAGGCGCTGCAGCCGGTCTGGGGCATCACGTTGTACATGCAGGCCGCGCAAGACATTACGGTTGGCGCGCGAATTTCCAAAACCCAGTACCAATACACCCTCGTCGACGTCGACATTGACGAGCTCGACCACTGGGCGCCGATCCTCTTCAACAAGCTCAAAAATTTGCCGCAGCTGACCGACGTCGCGAGTGACCAGCAGAGCACCGGCCGGGTCTTAAAAGTCGAGATCGACCGCCAGCACGCGCAGCAGCTGGGCATCAATCCTTCAGTGGTCGATTCGATCCTCTACGATGCGTTCGGCCAGCGCGTCGCCGCGAAGATCTATACGAGGCTCAACCAGTATTTCGTGATTCTCGAAGTCGAGCCCGATTTCCAGCTCGGGCCAAACGCGCTAAGCCGTATTTACGCGACCTCGTCCAGCGGCAAAGAAGTGCCGCTGAGCGAGTTTGCCAAGATCACCTCGACCGTGGCGCCGATTGCGGTCAACCACCAGGGCCAATTCCCATCGGTGACATTGAGCTTCAACCTCCCTCCGAATGTCTCGATCGGCGCGGCGGTGACGGCGATCCAGCAGGCCACGAAAGAGCTGAACCTGCCGGCTTCCATCGCGACGAGTTTCCAGGGTAGCGCACAGGCGTTCCAGAGCTCACTGAGCAGCACGCCGATCCTGATCCTCGCGGCACTGATCGCGGTCTACATCATTCTCGGCATGCTCTACGAGAGCACGATCCACCCGATCACGATCATTTCGACCTTGCCGTCGGCGGGGCTCGGAGCGCTGCTGACCCTGATGCTGTTCGGCATGCCGCTCGATGTGATCGGCATTATCGGCATCATCCTGTTGATCGGCATCGTCAAGAAGAACGGCATCATGCTCGTCGACTTCGCGCTGGTCGGCCAGCGCGAGCGCGGCCTCAGCACCGAGGAGGCGATCCACGAAGCATGCCGCCTGCGCTTTCGTCCGATTCTGATGACGACGATGTGCGCATTGCTCGGCGGCGTCCCGCTGATGCTCGGCACCGGTATCGGCTCGGAAATCCGCCAGCCGCTCGGCTATGCTATCGTCGGCGGCCTCCTGGTGTCGCAGGTCCTGACTTTGTTCACGACGCCGGTCATCTACATCTACATGGACCGCCTCGGCCATCTGCTGGGCCGGCACCGCCAGGGCACCGCTGCGCAAGCAGGTGCGGGCGCGGATTAGGGCGAACGTGCAAGCCGCACTCGCTATGACTAGGCATTGGCGGATGGGGTGGGATTCGAACCCACGGTACCCTTGCGGGCACGCCGGTTTTCAAGACCGGTGCCTTAAACCGCTCGGCCACCCATCCACATCAACGCACTAATAACTTGTAATGGTTTGGCAGGGAGCAAGGACGCAACGACGGCGGGTCTGCCACCGAGTTCAGGCTTGTAGGTGGCGGCGCAGCGCTGCGTCAAGCCGCTCGACCGCGGCTTCTCGTATGCCTGCGAGCGCCGCGAAATCTTCGTCAGCTGGCGATGGGTGGACCGGTGTGCGGGCGCCCTGATGCTTGCCCGGGCTGTCGTCGTCCCGCCCTCTCCGACGAGATTCTTACGGCGGCGCGAGAGGCTTTTGCGGAAGGCGCAGCCGCGGAGTGAGAGCGATAGTCG
>VAZT01000183.1 GCA_005884825.1 Alphaproteobacteria bacterium | reverse complement strand
ACCGCGAATCGGTGCTGGAGCCAGCCGCGCCGCGCACCTCGGCGGTGCCGCCGGCCGGCAAGCCGCGCCCGCGTCCCGATCCGGACGCCGGGTTGGAGCCGCAGCCGCAGGCTTGACGCCGTTTAGCCGATGCGATGGCCGACTATTCCGGCAAATCCGTTGTGCAAAAGCTCGGCATCAAGCCGGGCTTTCGCATTTTTGTAGGCGGCGCGCCCGATGCCTACAGCGATATCGTCGGCCGATTGCCGGCCGGCGTGACCATCACAAGCCGCCTGAAAGCGCCACTCGACATGGTGCACCTGTTTGCGACCGATGCATCGGGGCTCGCCAGCGGGCTGCGCGGCACCCGTGACGCTATCGTGCCCGACGGCATGGTTTGGGTGTCGTGGCCGAAGAAGGCGAGCGGAGTTGCAAGCGATTTGAGCGACGTCGTGGTGCGCGACATGGCGCTTGCCCTTGGTCTCGTCGACGTCAAGGTCTGCGCGGTCGACCACATCTGGTCCGGACTGAAATTCGTGATTCCCAGGGATCAGCGCACCAGGCGCCGCGAGTAGGGCTCTCATTGAGCGACGTGGTAGGATGCTAGCCGTCACAAGGATTACAGCCAATGAAGCGACGGCACGTTGTAGCGCTGCTCGGATACTTTTCGCTTGGCGGTGCGGCGGCGCGGTGGCGTCCACTGCGAGCGTTTGGGCGGCCGGATCCGCGCGAGCATATCGCCCGCGCGATGACTGCGGTTGTAGACGTGATGTTTCCGGGCGACGGGCTTCCTGGAGCCACCGAACTCGGACTTCATCTTCGTGTCCTCGCGATGGCCGATCTCGAAGCCTTGATTGCAACGGGCGTGACCTGGCTCGACCAGCGCGCGACGCTGCAGGGGGCGTCCGATTTTCTGGCGCTTGATGAAGCGCAAAGGCTCGCAGCGCTCGACGCGGCGTTTGCTTCGCCCGACCAAGGCATTCAGCCATTCGTGCTGGCGCTCCGGTATCACGTGGGAACGGCCTATTACTCGGCGCCTGCGATCAAGTCGGCCTTTGCCTATACCGGTCCGCCGCAGCCGGACGGTTTCGCCGATTTCCAGGAGCGCCCCGCATGAGCGACGACGCCCGCTGGGATGTGATCGTGGTTGGCGCGGGCGCTGGCGGCGCCGCGGCGGCCTACGGTCTGTGTCGACACGGACGATCGGTGCTGCTGCTCGACGCGGGGCCTCGCTTTGATCCGTCGACGGACTATCCCCTGACCGAGGCCGATTGGGATGAACGCGAGTTTCCGCAAAAGCCCGGTAGCACGGGCAGGGTCACGTTCGCGTCGGGCCAGAAGCTCGGCAGCGAACCTTTGCTCGCCTCGGGAAGCCGCGGCCTGGGACCGCTGGCGAACGGCGGGACGCGGCTGATGGACAGCTATCAGCACGTCCGCGGCATCGGCGGCAGCACGCTGCATTTCACCGGCGAGTCGCATCGCCTGCACCCCGCGGCGATGAAAATGAAAACGCGCTTCGGCGTGGCCGCGGACTGGCCGTTCGATTATGGCGCGCTCGAGCCGTATTATGTCGCAGCGGAGCAATTGATCGGCGTGGCGGGTCCTGCCGCGCAAGGCGCGCGCTGGCGCTCGCGCGGATTTCCACTGCCGCCGCACCCCCTGTCCTACGCGTCGCAAACGCTCGGCAAGGGGGCAAAAGCACTCGGGCTCGACTGGCAGGCCAACAGCCGTGCGGCGCTATCGCGGCCCTTCAACGGGCGAGTGCCCTGCAACTATTGCGGCGGTTGCAACAAAGGCTGCCCCCGCGGCGACAAGGGCAGCGCCGACGTCACCTTCATTGCCGCCGCTCTCGCCACCGGCCGCTGCACAGTGCGACCGGAAAGTCCGGTGATCCGAATCGAAGCCGGGCCCAACGATCAAGTGGCCGCCGTTTTCGTCGGGCGGGCCGATGGCAGCCTCGAACGCATCGTCAGCAGACATGTCGTGCTGGCTTGCGGTGCCGTCGAGACGCCCCGACTGCTGCTCGCGTCCGAGGGCCTCGGCAACGAGAGCGGCGAAGTCGGGCAGAATTTCATGGACACGCTGTTCGTCACCGTCGGCGCGCTGCATGGCGAACCGCAGCACGGTCGGCGCGGGCTGCCCAGCGATGCCATTACGTGGGACTTCAATGCGCCCGATGCGATACCCGGCGTGATCGGTGGTTGCCGCTTCTACAACGCGGCCGGCGAGAGCGAGCTTGGCGGGCTCGCGGCCTTCGCGCTGCGCGCGGTGCCGGGTTGGGGCCGCGCCCATGCGCAATCGGTGCGGCGCTTATGGGGCCACGCGTTGCACGTCGGCGCGATCGGCGAGCGGCTGCCCAACCGCGACAGCCGCGTCGATCTCGATCCGAACGAGCGCGATCGTTTCGGCATGCCGCTGGCGCGCATCGCCTCCGTCCTTGCCGACACCGATATTGCGCGCCTTCGTTTCATGGCGGGCAAGGCGCATGAGCTGCTGGCGGCAAGCGGTGCGGAGCGCGTCTATGAGAATTATTCGAGCTGGGACTGGTTCGTCGCAACCCATGTCTTTGGCAGCTGCCGCATGGGCGATAATCCCGCAAGCGCGGTGGTCGATGCCTTCGGCCGCAGTCATCGCTGGCGCAATCTGTGGATCGCCGATGCCAGCGTATTTCCTTCCTCCGGCGGCGGCGAGGCACCATCGCTCACCATTCATGCGCTCGCGCTGCGCACCGCCGAGCGGATTGCAGGCAGCTGAGGCATTTTTGTAACACGGGATTTCACGAGAAAATTCTAGAGGATAGATCGAAGTCGGACAGATCGGGAGCTTGCCGTCCAAGCTTGGCAACCTGCGGTCGTTGTCGTTTCGCGATCTGGCCGGGTAAGTTCGAATTTTACGTCCGAGTCCGGCTAAGGGCTGAGCGCGACTTTAAGGAGGCACTTTTGATTTATCCATTGCGGACGATTTCCCTATCCGCCTGCCTGCTGGCGGCGGTGCTCGTGCTGTCGTGCAAGAAAGCGGCGGCTGGCTTCATTATAGTTGCGCCTGCCGCGAATCCTGCCTTTGGCGCAAATTCCGCGAATGCCAGCAGCTGGCTGGCCGGCGCGCATGCCGGCTACAATTGGCAGCAGGGTGCGGCGGTGTTTGGCTTTGAAACCGACCTGCAGGGCACGCATCTCAAGAGTTCGATGACCGGCGGATTGATGCATAACCCTCCGATCGTTCCGCCGCCGGCCGGCGACTTTGCCGCGACCACGGCATCGATCGACTGGTATGGTACCTTCCGTGGCCGCCTCGGGGTGACTGCGGGGCAGTGGCTGTTTTACGGCACTGGGGGCCTCGCCTAT
>VAZT01000252.1 GCA_005884825.1 Alphaproteobacteria bacterium | reverse complement strand
CTCCAAATTTCGACTAAGCTCCAAAGGGTTGAACGGAGTTGGAGAGGACGATGCTCGTAGTTACGACGGAGAATGTCGCCGGCCACCGAGTGGCCGACGTCAAGGGTCAATGCTTTGGGGTCGTGGTGCGCAGCCGCGGGCTCGGCGGCAACATCATGGCCGGACTGCGCTCGATCGTCGGCGGCGAGATCGACGAATACACCCAGCTGCTCGAAGAGGCGCGGCGCCATGCGGTCGACCGGCTGGTCCGAAACGCCACCGCGATGGGCGCCAACGCGGTGCTGATGATGCGGTTCGATTCAGCCGAAATCGGCCAGACGATGAGCGAGATCGTCGCCTACGGCACGGCAGCCGTCATCGAGCGCGAACCGGCGTGAGCCGGTCGGTGCTGCGGGCCGCGTTATTCGCCGTTTGCGGCATCCTGTTCGCTGCAACGGGGTGGTCGGCAATCGCCGGCTGCACTCTCGGGGCAACCCTGCGATTTGCTGTTCCGGGTCTCGTTTTGCTGTTCGCACTCGTGGTAGAACGCTGGCGGTACAAGCCGGTGACGGGCCGTCCACCAGGCGCGGGCTGGGTCGCGACAAACGAGCGCTTTGTCGACCCCGAGAGCGGCAAGTTGGTCACGGTCTTCTACCAACCCGCTACTGGCGAGCGGCGTTACGTCGCCGGGTGACCGAGGAAACTGATCGCAACGCATTCAGCTGGCGCCCAAAAGCTTCTTTACGACCGCAGGGCATCCGACGGCTAGAACATCGGACGGCACGTCCGAAATTACCGCTGCACCCGCCCCGATGACGGCGCGCATGCCGATCTCGGTGCGCGGTATGATGCTCGCGCCGGTGCCGATGAATGCGTCTGCTCGGCAGACCACATTGCCCGCCAAGTGACAGCCCGGAGAAATGTGCACGCCATCTTCGATCGCGTTGTCGTGGTCGACGGTTGCGCCAGTATTGACAATGACAAAACGGCCTATCCGGCTGCCGGTATTGATCACGACGCCGGCCATTATCACAGTGCCTTCTCCAATGAATACGTCAGAAGCGATGACTGCACTCGGGTGGATCGCCCTGGCGAGCCGGCCGCCGTGGTCGAGAACCAGCAGAGCGAGTTGCCGACGCAGCCTCGTTTCGCCGATCGCAATCAGGATCTCATAGCTTTTCAGAAATTCGGGCTCCTCGAGGCAGCCACGGTCACCCAGAAGCGGGACTTCGCCGATAACCGAAGCAGGCGGCCGATCGTCCAGAAATCCCGCCAATGGAGCGCGCGCCACCTTGAGAGTGTCGGCGACCACACGGCCGTGGCCGCCGCAGCCAAAGATTACGATCGGTAGTCTGCCTGAAGACGACATTGTCTATACGGTGGGCACGGCGTTGACACATCTACACTGACGTGATACGGTCAAACGTATCCTGAACCCGGTCAATCTTGAATAAAAATCATGCGCAATGCGATCGCCGCCGTCGGTGGGCCGCCGATTTTTGAGCGCCCGCTGCAGATCGTACGGCCGGTCTTTCCAGATGCTAACAAATTTCTCGCGCCGTTCCAGGCCGCGTTGGCATCGGGGCAAGTAACCAACGGCGGATATTGGGTTTTGGAGTTCGAAAGACAATTGTCAGAGTATCTCGGGGTCCCGACCTTGGTATTCTGCAATGGTCAAATGGCGCTGATGACGATGCTGCGCGCCGCGGGCATCGAACGCGGCGAGGTCATCGTACCCTCCTTTACGTTTGCGGCAACGCCGCACGCCGTGCGGTGGTGTGGCGCGGAGCCGGTGTTTGCGGATGTCGCCGCGGATGGGTCTTGGTGCCTCGACCCCGACGACGTAGAGCGCAAGATTACACCAAAAACGGTGGCCATTCTCGGCGTCGATGCTTACGGGATTGCATGCGATTACACCAGGCTGACCGAGATCGGGCGGCGCAACGGGCTCAGGGTAATCTTCGACAGCGCCCCGTCATTCGGCACAAGGGTGGGAGGACGTCTGGTCGGCGGCTTCGGCGACGCGCAGATGTTCAGCTTTCACGCCACGAAGGCCTTCACGACGATGGAAGGGGGCTGCCTCTGCACGCATGACCCCGAACTATTCGCGCGGGCCAAGGCGATCCGCAATTTTGGTCAGTTGGCCGACGGCGACTGCGACGAGGCCGGGATAAATGCAAAGCTGACCGAAGTGTGCGCGCTTATCGGCATCGAGCAATTGAAGAGTTTCGAGCAGGCAGCTTTGACGCGGCGGCGAGCGGTCGCCCGGATGCGTGAGGGCTTGTCAAAACTGCCGGGTCTGACGCTTGCCTCGGCGCCACCCGACCAGGACCCGATCTGGCTCTACCTCCCGGTGTTCGTCGACGAACGCGAGTTCGGGCTCGATCGAGACGACGTGGCGGCAGCGCTCGCCAGGGAAAACCTGTACGTCCGAAAGTACTACAGCCCGCCATGTCACCATATGCGCGCCTACGCTGCGAGCCATGAGATATCGCTGCCGCGAAGCGAAGCGAGTGCCTTCAGCGTGCTCGCCTTGCCGGTCTACAATGATATGACCGAGGACGAGTGCGACGGGATTGTGCAAGCCTTCCTCGAGGTGCACCACGCTGCACCACGAGTAAAGCGCGCATTCGGGTAGCCCCGCCGCCGACATCGACGAGCCGACGGAGGTTCGCAGTCAATGGCGAAGGTGTTGGTGGCAGGCGCCGGCGGCTACATCGGCGTGCCGCTCTGCAAAAAGCTGCTCGAGCGCGGCCACTCTCTGATCGCCCTCGACCGGTTTTTCTTTGGCAAGGACCGAGTCGACGGGATCGCGCTGAGCGACAGAGCGACAGTCATCGCAGAGGACATACGCGACTTCGATCCGGAGATTTTGAGCGGCGTCGAGATCGTCGTCGACCTCGCCGGGCTCAGCAACGACGCGTCTGCCGAGATTGATCCCGAGCTGACCCGCTCGATCAACTGCGGCGGAGGCATGCGTCTGGCGCGGCTGGCAAAGGAGGCCGGCGTCAGGCGATACGTCTACTCGAGCTCCGCATCGGTCTACGGCCACGGCCTTCGCGAACGGTTGACCGAGAACGACGAGTGCAGGCCGCAGTCTCTTTACGCCGAAAGCAAGTTGCGCGTAGAGGAGGAATTGGGAAATCTCGCAGGTTCCGGGTTCGAAACCGTGATCTTTCGCAATTCCACGGTGTTCGGCCTTGCGCCGCGCATGCGTTTCGACCTGGCCGTCAACATCATGACCCTGCGTGCCTGGAAGGAGCGGGTGATTTACATCATGGGCTCCGGCGAGCAGTGGCGGCCGTTTGTCCACATCAACGATGTCGTTCAGGCTCTCCTTCTCGGCGTGGACGAGGAAGCGGAGCGGGTCGCCGGCGAGATATTCAATGTCGGCAGCGACGAAATGAATTATCAGATTCGTCACCTCGCCCAGTTCGTTCTCGACGTCATCCCGCATGTGACAGTCCACCGGATCCCCGACGATCCGGACAAACGCACCTACAATCTGTCCTTCGCGAAGATAAAGCAGCGCCTCGGCTTCGAGCCGTCGATCCGCGTTCACGAGGGAATCGTCGAGATCAAGCAGGCGCTGGAGCGCGGCGACATCGCCGGCGAGGATCCGACCTGCTATACGCTCCAGTGGTATCGTTCGCTCCAACTTCATCCCGGCCGCCGCCGGCGAGACCCGCGCTGAGCGTCGTGTGTGCGGTGTATAACGAAGAGGAGGTCATCCCTGAACTGCTGGACAAACTGGCGCTGGTGCTTTCGATGCTCGAGTTCAGCTCTGAGATCGTCATGGTTGACGACGGATCGACCGATCGCACGCTCGCCCGCTTGAAGAGCATGATCGGCCACGCGCCTGGCGTTCGCATTGTAGAACTCTACCGAAATTACGGCCAAGTCGCGGCTTTGGGAGCCGGCATGAGTGTAGCGCGCGGCGATTGGATCGTCATGCTGGACGGCGATCTCCAGCACGACCCGCAAGACATCCGCCGACTTGTCGCCGAGATCGCCAATGGTTATGATCTTGTCGCGACATATCGAGATCGTCGCGAGGAAACCAGCTTTCGTCTTGCCGTCACCTGGGTCGGCAACCGGGTGAACCGCTATCTGACGGGCGAGCAGATACGGGATTTCGGAAGCGCCTATCGTCTGTTCAGCGCGCGGCTGCTCGCCATGATGACCGACGGGTTCGGCTATGTGCATTACAATACTCCGGCGCTCTATATCAATGCGCGCTCCCGCATCGAACTGCCGATCACCCAATTCCGTCGCCGCTACGGCGCCAGCAAATGGAATCTGATTTCACTGATTCAGTATAATTTGGATTTTCTGATCCACTCCAAAAAGGTTACGCAGGTAGTGCTGAATATCGGCCTGCTCGGCATATTTACAGGAGCGATCCTCTACATTTCGAGCTTGCTGGGGTTTGCCGAGCCTGCTAGGGCCATCTCAGCGCCGATCACGATCGCATTTACCTCCTTTCTGATCATGATGTTGGCGGTGATCTGGCGGGAGGTGATGCAGACTCAGCGCTTTGCTCGGGGGCAGCCGCCCTTCTTGATTGCCGCCGTCTGGCGAGACCAGGGCGACGGCACGCCTGGCGCGGAGACCGGGCGGTTTCCGATTTGCGAGGTTCGCCCCCGGCGCCCACCTCAAAACGGCTGTGAATGTGTGGGTTTCTGAAACCCATTCAAAGATCTCCTATCCGGAAGGCGGTCTGTCTCGTTTCGTCGATGTCGAGCAACGCTCATTCTGGTTCAGACACCGCAACCGCTGCATTGTGGCCGCAATATCGCACTACCCTCCCCAAGGGGCGATCGTCGACGTCGGCGCCGGGACCGGCTTTGTGGCGTCGGGTCTGCGGGACGCAGGCTTCGAGGTCATCGCCGTCGAACCGCACGTCGATGGCGCGCTGATTGCCCATCGGCGTGGTCTGGAGCAAGTGGTATGCGGTAGCTTTGACGATATCGGCTTCGCGCCGTCCAGCATAGCGGCAATCGGCCTGTTCGACGTCCTCGAGCACATCGAAGACGACAGCGGAGCGCTCGCCCGCTTTCGCCGTGTATTGAAGCCCGGCGGGCGGCTCTATATCACGGTGCCAAGCTATGACTTTCTTTTCTCGAGTGAGGATCTGGCTGTAAATCATTTTCGGCGCTATACTGTAAGTTCGTGCTCTCGCGTGCTGGAGAGAGCCGGTTTTGTAACGGAATATCATAGCTATTTATTTCTGTTCCTGCTGGTTCCGATCCTCGTGCTTCGGGCGATTCCGTATCGCTTGGGGAGACGGCAAAGTGCGACTGTCGAGAGCGTCGCAGCGGCTCACAATATCGCCGGGATTACCGCCCGCGCAGTCGACGCAATTCTCGATTGGGAGGCGCGGCAGATTGCCAGAGGCGGGCGGCTCGCTTTCGGCAGTAGCTGTCTGTTGGTGGCGCGGAAGGCGCCATAGCCGACAGCCGAAACCCGCAGTGTTCGAAGCCGCCAAGTCACCGATCGTAAGTGGGGTGAGAGCCGATTGGGCTGGTGCGGCTATCATTCTGATTTTTGCGGCGGCCCTGCGGATAGCGTTCTTTTCACGCGGTCTCGGCACCGACGAAATCGTCTACATCTCGCAGGCGTACCGGCTGCTCGACGGACAGTTTCCGCATGCGACCTATCTGGGAGCAGTGCGTTACGGCATCAACGGCCTTCAGGCGTTGTCGCTCGAACTGTTCGGAAATGGCGTAGTCGGCGCGGCCGGACTCTTCTTCCTCTGCTCCCTCGGCAGCATTCTCCTCGCCTATTGCGTTGCTTATCATCTTTGGGGGCGCCGGGCCGCCGCCTGGTCGGCACTGTCCTTGGCCGTCCTGCCTCTCGATGTCACGCTCGCCGGCAGCCTCAATCCCGATCCTTACCTCGCGTTATTCATCGCTGCTTCGCTGATTGTATTCTATTTTGCCGAAAGGGAGGATAGATCCGAGCTCTATTTCTTAGCCGGCCTGTTGGCGGGATGGGTGTTTTGGATCAAAGAAGAAGTGATAGTCTTCGGCCTGCTTTTCTTGTTTCTGGCACTTTCAGAGCGACGCTGGCGGCCCGGCTGGCTCTGGTTCTTGTTCGGTGGGGCGTTGTGCGCGGCCGCTGACCTTTGGTTCTTTTGGAGGGTGTTCGGTGATCCCCTCTATCACTATCGTGTCGTACACGAAGCGGTAGGTGACCTGATTGCGACGCACACCTTCGGCGAAGCTGCGCCCTGGGCATATCTGAGCTATCTCTTCGTCAAAATCTACCATACCGGCCTGCTTGGATGGCTGGCCTTGGCCGGCGGCATACTGATGATGCGCCGGTCGCCGGAACCCGGACGCCGGTTCGTGTTGGGTTGGGCGGTCGGGCTCTTGATCATATTTTCGCTGTTTCCAGCCTCTCTCGCGCCGTTCACGCTGATCCGTAAGCAGGCCAACTATATGGAAATTTTCGTGATGCCCCTGGCTCTGCTCGCTGGTTGGTTTCTGGCGCAGCAGCGGCGCGGCATTGCGGTTTTGCTTGGCGGGGCGATGGTTGTATCCGGCGTGCTGCTCTCGGCGCTCGAACAGCAGGTCGTCAGCGTCGTCACAATCAACGGCCGGGCGGCGGCGGTGTTCGCCGCGGCTCACGCCGCCACGCCGACATTTGGGCCGCTTACCGCGCAACGGCAGAGCATGGTAGAGCGCCTGCTTGGCGGATCGCTTGACGCGAGCAGCGACATCCGGCCGTGGGCGGATTTGAGCGGCGTCACTCCGGGAGAAGGCTCGCCCGGCGATGTCGTCGCCTATCTCATCGACGATCCACAAATGCGGAGTTGGCCGGACGCCACAAAGGAAGTGCCTCTTTCGGAAAGATTGCGCCGATGCCTGGTTCCGTTAGGCCCGCTCGAGCAGGGCTACCTCGGTCTCGGTCGGTCGGTGGTCGCCGCGCTACGGGACATTCTTTCCGTCTTGCCGGCACCCTATGCGGATGCGACCCTCAGAGCCACAGATTCGTTCTGGCAGATCTCACCGGCGCAGGTCTATGTGGTTACCCGCGAATGCGCGCACGAGGCCCAAGGTAAATCTGCGTTGCGGTCGCTGCCTCCGGTTGCGCTGCGCTCAGCGCAGCAATTGTAAAGCGGGCCTCGGCAGAACCACCCGCGAACCTAACGCACCCCCAGGAGTCCGTCACTGCCGCGATCGATTTTGCATCGCCCGGTACACCGTCCGCGCTAACTTCCTTGGGCGAAGGATCAATTCAGATCATCGCGCGTTGTTGATCGGGCTACGGCAGGCCCGGTCGCTCTCAAGCGCGAGGGCCCCGCAGTGTCGGCGGCCAAGCCTTGTAGAACTTCCAGCATTTGTGTATCTCCGGCGCTTCAGCGCGAAGGTCAATCTGTTTTGTTTTTTTACGGCGGAACGAGTGGGGCTCATTAATCGAAGATGAGTAGAGAGGGGCGATGATGGCTGTCGGCAGAACTTGATGTTGAGCCAATTGCAGCAGGAGCGGGTGGACCGGCATGTCGGCGATTAATGATATTGCTACTCAGCATGAGCGGGAGGTAACCGCCGGCAGGCGCTTTAGTTTTGGCCGGAACTGGGCGAGTTTTTTGAAACGGTTGAATGAGGCTCGGATCGCCGAAGCAGAAAAGAATTTAATAGAATTTCTCGGGGAAGAATCGCTCGCCGGCAGATCCTTTTTGGATGTCGGGAGCGGTTCGGGTCTGTCCTCGCTCGCCGCCCGCCGCCTCGATGCCCGGGTCACCTCATTCGACTACGACGGTCAAAGCGTCGCCTGTACCGAGGAGCTGCGCCGCCGCTATCGGCCGGACGACCCGTCTTGGATCATTGAGCAGGGCTCGGTGCTCGACACGGAGTATCTCGCCGGGCTCGGCCAATTCGACATTGT
>VAZT01000251.1 GCA_005884825.1 Alphaproteobacteria bacterium | reverse complement strand
GGTGCAGCTGGAGGCGCGTTACGCCATTCGAGTTTTGGTGGCGCAAGACGATGCGTTGATCCCGCCGGCATTTAGACTGGAACGGCTGCGCGCATATGAGGCGGTCGAGCCCGCTGCTTTGCCCGCTGCACCTCTCACCCAAGCCTCGATCTCGGATGAAGACGAGGAGGAAATCGACGAGGCCGTGGAAACTTCTGACGCGGAGCAGGAGAGCAGCGAGGCGCACGGCCGCAGCCGCCGTCGTAGGCGGCGCCGGCGGCGCGGCCGCCGAGGCGGCAGGCGACGCGTACGGCGCGAAAACGGCGTGGAACCCGGTTTCGAAGAGCCGCGCCCGGCGGTCGATACCGTCGAAATTTTGCCGAGTCCCGAGGTCCAAGAAAGCGAGCAGACGCTGGTGGAGGCGCGCGCGGGCTGGCCCGCCGAAATCGGCGCGGTAGCAATCGAAACGGCGAGCCTGCCGGCTCTTGCCGGCGATGGTCAGGCCGGCGCCGAAAACATCTCTGCGGCAGTCGAAGGTGGACCGGGAGCGGCGGGAGCCGCCGAGAGAGCCGGATCTGAGGCGCCGCATAACCAGCCGTCGAGGGAAGCCTCGGGCGCAGAGCGGGAGAACCGGCCAGGATCGCCGCCCACCACCGAGGCCGAGCAGGGGGTTCCCTATACCAGCGAGATGGAACGGGAACTGGAATCGGCATCGGCCGAACCGAAGCACCAGCATAAGCCGGAACTCGCGCACCCGGTGGAAACGGTGACCGAAAAGCCGGCACACCCACGTCGCGGATGGTGGCAGCGGCTGATCCAGTCCTAGTGCTTGGATGAGGTTTTGCCCCGCCCTCGCCGTATTTTCAGCATGAAGTGATTCATGCGAGTCCGTAGGTCTTGAAGGCGGCGCCGGTGATTTCTCGCCTTTTCCGTTCAGGCGCGGCAATAGGCGTCGCGGCGTCGCTGGTCATTGCTCAAACCGCCGCAGCGGGCGAGAGCGTCATCCGCGATACCGAGATCGAGGGCGACATACGGACCATGGTAACCCCGATCTGGAAGGCGGCGGGGCTGGAGCCGAGCTCACTGCACGTCTATCTCGTCGAAGACAAACAGATCAATTCCTTCGTCGCCGGCGGCCAGAACGAATTCATCAACAGCGGATTGATCATGCGCTCCGAAACGCCGAACCAGCTGATCGGGGTGCTCGCGCATGAGACCGGGCATATAGCCGGGGGGCACCTGACGCGCTTTCAAGAGGCGGCGCGGAACGCCAGTATCGAAGGAATTATTGCGATGGTGCTCGCCGCCGCCGCCACGGTCGCCGGCAGGGGCAGTGGGGGCGGCGGAGCCTTGCTCGGCGCCCAGGGCGTCGCCGAACGCGCCTTCATGCAATATTCGATAACGCAGGAGGCCTCCGCCGATCACGCGGCCATGACCTTTTTGGATGCCAGCGGCCAGTCGGCGCGCGGGCTCCTCCAGTTCTTCCAGGTTCTTCAAGGGGAGGAGATGCTTGCCGGGATCCGTGAGGATCCGTATCTGCGCACCCATCCGTTGACCGCACAACGCATCGACTACGTCCGCAACCACGTCGAGCACTCGCGCTTCTCGAACGTTCCGGATTCTCAGACCAACATAGACTTGCTGAAGCGAATAAAGGTAAAGCTCGACGCCTTCGTCTCGCCGCCTTCGTCGATTCTTGCGGCCTATCCGGAGAAGGACCAGTCCGTTCTCGCGCGCTATGCACGGGCGATCGCGTACTACCGGATTCCAAAGCTGGACAAGGCTCTGCCGATTATCGACGGGCTGATCCGGGATTATCCGAACGACCCCTATTATCGCGAGCTCAAGGGGCAGATGCTGTTCGAGAACGGCCGCATTGCCGAGGCAGTGCAGCCTTACGAGGAAGCCGTTCGGCTCGCGCCCGCCGCGCCGTTGCTGCGCATTTCGCTCGCGCAAGTCTACATCGAATCGAATGATCCGAAGGTAAACAAGCGCGCCATCGCCTATCTCAACGACGCCATGCGCACCGAGGACAAGGAAGCCCAGGGCTGGCACCTGCTGGCGACCGCCTATGGGCGCGACAACCAGATCGGCATGGCCGCCTTGGCGCTAGCCGAAGAGGGGCTGGCCGCGGGGAAGAAGAAGGACGCCCAGCAGCAGGCGCTGCGCGCAAAAGCGCTATTACCGAAGAACTCTCCCGGCTACAACCGCGCCGAGAATATCCATCACGAAGCAGAGCGTATCGAGGATTCGGCTGGCGGCGTCGCAAACGTACGTTGATTGCGCGTAGCCGTAGTTCACCGCCTTTTTTTGCAGGAGTATCCATCGATATGCCACACCGCGCGTCGCTAGCGGCCGCTCTCGTCTGCGGATTCATCGCTGCCTCGGAGGCCGCGCCGAGCAAGGCCGCCGAAATGCCGACCGAGCAACGACAGGCCATCGAGGGGATCATCCACGACTATCTGCTCCACAATCCCGACGTCTTGCTCGAGGCGTTGCGCGGGGCCGAGGAGAAGCTGAACCACGACGCCGATCTCAAAGCGGCGAAGGTTCTGAACGATCGGCAAAGCGAAGTTTTCGACGACCACGAGACACCGGTCGCGGGCAATCCGCGGGGCGACGTGACAATCGTCGAATTCTTCGACTACCGCTGTCCATACTGCAAGCAGGTGCTGCCCTCGCTGCAGACCTTGCTAAAGGAAGACCACAATCTACGCTTCGTGTTTAAGGAGCTGCCGGTGCTCGGCCCGCAATCGGTGACGGCGGCGCATGCTGCTCTCGCGGCCCAGCGGCAGGGCAAATACGAGGCCTTTCATAATGCGATGATGGCGACCAAAGGCCAGATCACCGACGAAACGGTCTATAAAGTGGCCGGTTCGGTAGGGCTTGACGTCGACCGGCTCAAGCAGGATATGAGCAGGCCGGAGATCGACCAGGCTTTGAAGGCCAACCTCGCCCTCGCCGATGCGCTCAACATCCACGGGACTCCGGGGTTCATCATCGGCAAGCACATCGTCCCCGGCGCCGTCGATCTCGATTCTTTGCGGAACATGATCGCCGACGCGCGGAAGGAGTAACCACTCAAGGCTCGTAGTCCGGTTGGTTTCGCGGATGCGCGGCGGTAAACGGTTCGATCCGCATGCAGTTTTCGTAAATCCGGACGAGCGTCGGGTATTGAGCGAGATCGAGCCGGTAGCGCTCGGCGTTGACGACCTGCGGAACCAGCGCAATGTCCGCCAAGCCGGGTGAATCGCCGTGGCAGAACTCGCCGGTCCGGGCATCCTGCGCCAGCAGCGGCTCCAACGCCTGAAACCCGGCGGCGATCCAATGATTGTACCATTGCGCGATCGCCGTCTCGTCATGGCCGAGCTCGCGGGTCAGGTAGCGCAGCACGCGCAGATTATTGATCGGGTGGATGTCGCAGGCGACGATGTCGGCGA
>VAZT01000250.1 GCA_005884825.1 Alphaproteobacteria bacterium | reverse complement strand
CGGCGAGCCGTGTCCGGTCGGCATATCGACCGTGTCGATGATGTCCTTGATCCCTACCGGAGCGCCGGCGAGCAGACCCTTGCGCTCGGCGCGGTCGACCGCCCGGGCTTGCGCGATCGCCTGTTCCGGGTCGAGCCATGCCCAGGCCTTGATCTCGGCGCCGGCGCGGGCCTGCTCAAGGCAGGCGCGGGTCAGCCCTTCGGCGGTCAGTGCGCCGGCCGTCAGCTGGGCGACCGCCTCGGAGGCGGTCAGACGCTCGGGACCGTTCATCAGCGTTCTCCCTCGCAGAGCCGCTGTTCGACCCAGAGCGCGACCTGGAGCAGAGGTTCGTCCGCATGCCGGCGCGCGACCAACTGAACGCCGACTGGAAGGCCATCCGGGCCGCTTCCGGCCGGCAAGGTCAAGCATGGCATGTAAAGCTGGGTCCACACGGCGTTGAAAACCGCGGAACCGGTATCGGCGAGCCCGCGTGGAGCCTGGCCGGCAGCCGGCAGCGTAAGGATCGCATCGAAGCCGGAGGCCCAGTCTTGCGCGGCCCTCCGCGCCTTCTCGGCGCCGCGGCACGCCGCTCGGAAGCTGTCGAGGGTAAGCTCGCGGCCGAGTGCGATTTTTTCGTTGCGCAGCTCCGGGCTCAGCAGCGCCTCGTGCCGGTAGAGTTCGGGCATGTGATTGCGCAAGCCCTCAAACGATCCAAGCACACGCTGCCACTCGTCCGCTTGCGCGCATTCCGCCGGCAGCTCGGTCTCGCCGACAGCCGCACCCGCGGCGGCGAGGCGTTCGGCCGCGCTCTCGAGCACGGCCCTGCCTTCCGGCTGCGCGTCGTCCCAGTGCGGGCCGCGGCACAGGCCGAGCCGCGGCGCGATCTCCGGGATCGCCGGCGCCGTATAGGGGATCGCCATCACTGCCGCGCGGAACAGCGCGATATCGCCGACCGAGCGCGCCATTATCCCGACCGTATCGAGGGCCTCGGTGTTGATCCGCATGCCGGCTGGCGGAAACAGCCCGAAGCTCGGCTTGAACCCGACGACACCGCAATAGGCGGCCGGCCGGATCACCGAGCCGCCAGTCTGCGTGCCGATGGCGAGCGGCACCATGAAGTCAGCAACCGCAGCCGCCGAGCCGCTCGACGACCCGCCCGGGGTGAAATCGGGATCGTGCGGATTCGTCGTCGGGCCGGGATGACGGTTGGCGAATTCGGTCGTGACCGTCTTCCCCAGCAATATGCCGCCGGCGGCGCGCGGCAAAGCTGCGGCGCTGGCGTCGCTCGCGGGCCGGCAGCCGACATAAATCGGCGAGCCGTAAGTTGTCGGCATGTCGGCGGTGTCGAAAATATCCTTGATGCCGAAGGGCACGCCGCCGAGCAAAGTCTTCTGCCGCGCGCTGCCGAGCTCACGTGCCCGGGCTAACGCCGCTTCCGCGGCCAAGTGGCTCCACGCGCGCACCACCGGCTCGCGGTCGGCAATCCGCTCCACGGAGCTCCGGACGATTGCCTCGCTTGTCAGCTTGCCGCCCTCGACGAGGCGAACCAAGCTGGTGGCGGAAAGACGATGCGGTTCGACTTTCGGCATGAAGGCACCCCGGGCCGACAGTGATTTGGTATTTAGCCACAGTGCGACGCCAAGCGCATGCGGGAATTGCGAGCGCCTATTTGCCCGTTCCGCAGAGATCGGCGATAACTCCGTCCGCCGGTCGCAATGATGTCACAAGCCGCCATCCCTCCCGACTTCCCCGCGCCGCCGCTGCGGGCCGGAAATTATTCGGCCGAAATCGTCGCAGGTCCTCGAGGACCCGTCGCCGTCTATCATTTCGCATTCGCGGGGCAGGCCGGCCGGCGGCTGCTCGTCTTGAAGCTCGATCATTACGGCGACTTCCTGATAGGATTGCCCGCCTTGAAAAGGCTGCGCGAAGCGTTTCCGACGGATCACATCACCCTGGTTTGCGGGTCGTGGAATGCCGAGCTTGCGCGGCGACTCGGCGTTGCAGACGAGCTGCGCGCCTATGATTTCTTCCCCGAGAA
Source organism: Alphaproteobacteria bacterium (assembly GCA_005884825.1). Lineage (GTDB taxonomy): Bacteria > Pseudomonadota > Alphaproteobacteria > ATCC43930 > CGMCC-115725 > AP-15. The sequence goes on along the minus strand of VAZT01000250.1, from coordinate 884 downwards.
CGGCGCCCTGTGGAGCGGGCAGCCCTTCGAAGACTTGCAGCGCTTCCGCGAGGTCTGCAGCGGCGGCTTCGACATCGCGATCGACCTGCGGGTGGACGAGGACACTCGTTTCCTGCTCGAACATGTCGAGGCCGCGACGCGGTGCGGGATCGGCCTGCGAGCCCGCTACCCGTTTTTGGACGTCGTGCTGCCGCCGCAATTCGAGCGTCGCGAGAGCGAGGGCCGATGGATCTCGCTCGAGCCGGACCGCTTCGAGTCATGCATGCCGAAACGGACGCCGTTCTATCACGAGAACGATTTCTCGGTCACCAATACGCATCTCGTATTCGGTCCATACATCCTCTTGCCGCCGGGCAGATTTCGCGCACATTTTGGACTGCGCCTGGTGACGGCGTTCCCGCGCCTTTCGCGGACAAAAATAATGATCGACGCGACCCGTAACGCGGGTGCCGAAATAGTCGCGACCGGACGGGTCTCGTGGGAGCATGGCGGAGAGCCGCGCGGCGCGACACTCGAATTCACCAATGACGATCCCAGTGCGCTTTATGAATTTCGAATACACGCGCGGGGTCGCCCGCTTCAGTCCCGTTTGCGATTTTTCGGGGTCCGGATCGAGTTGATCGGCGGGTCGAGCGCGCGGCTCAAACCGTCGGAGCTGCATACCGGCGAACAACTCTCGTTGCTCGTCGATTTGATCGAACAGCGAACGCGCACTCTGTATGCACGCGACCTGTTCACGAGGACGCCCCACAGGCTTGAAATCGCGGGAGAGAACGCATCCGCAAAGCAGGTCGTTATTTCACCGGTCAGCAATTCGGAACTCCGCGACTGGGGGATGGCGAATTATGCACGACTGATTGCGCTGCTGCTCGCCAGAACGGAGT
>VAZT01000102.1 GCA_005884825.1 Alphaproteobacteria bacterium | reverse complement strand
ACCGGACATCGCGGCACGATCAAATAGGCTTTTGGTTACTGGCCCGGCAGCCAGGGCGAGCCGAAGAGCTGCAGCCCGTCGAGATGGCGCCCGCGGGTTCACCCGATCAGGATCGTCTGTGCTGTTTCCTGACCGCTGGCCAGAGCCGCCTCGACTGTGCCCATATCGGGACCGGCATAGAGCGCCTCGCCAGAAAAGAATATGAGGCCATCGTTAGTTTCTTTCAGCATCGACTGCGCTTTGCGTGTCCTCGGGGTGGCGTAGGAATAAGCGCCGCGAGCGAACGGGTCGTTGCCCCAGTTGATCGCTCGCGCCGCGACGAGATCCCTTCTGATGCGGTCCGGGGGCAGATCGAATATTTCGCCGAGGGAGCCGAGCCCCATCTCGATGAGTGCGGGCTCGGCAAGTGACCACACCCTGTCGGCCTTTGGTCCCGCCAACCAACCCGTCAGCACCGGATATCCGTCTGGATACTGGGTCCACCAGGTCGGGACAGTTGCGTCGGAAAGCAGGAACGACAGATCGGACAGGTCTCGCCCCCCATGATCGGCCCACCACTTCGTGGCGAAGCGAATTAGAAATTTGACCACATTGCCGAAGCCGATATCGGCGGCGGCTACCCGCTTGCGCGCCGCCGAGGGAAGCGCGATTTCGGACAGGAGCGGAGGTGGCACGGTAAGTATCGCGGCGTCGGCTTCGTACGTGGCGCCGTCGCAACAGCGCACGGCAACCCGCCCGCGGGCCCCGTCAATCGACCTTACGGCGGCACCGAGATGGAGCGCGGCTCCGTACCTGCGGCATCCGGATGCAAGATACTCGACCAGCGCGCCGTAGCCTTTCGCGATCCTCCCGTGCGGACCGTCATCCCGGGCCATCCATTCGTCGCGGAGCGCGAGGGTGCTGGCGCGGCGCGGGTCAGCCGCGTCGTAGCCCTCGACCGTTCGGGTGATCGACCGCCGCATCTCGTCGTATCGCCGATCGGCAAAATGCCTCTCCAGAAATTCGGCGATCGGCAGATCGGCGTTCACCTCGCTCAGAGCCTGATAGAACCGGCCCATATGAGGCGGCGAAGGATCGTTGGGCGACAGCTTGCCCGTGCGGGCGCTCCATCGCGTGCCGCCGCGCGGCAACAGCGAGAGCCGCGCTTCGCGCATCAGAGCTCGCGTCACCGGCGCGGCGCCGTGAACAAATTCTGCGCCGCCTTCAGCGGGGTAGCCAAATTCCTCGGCGGGCAGCGGGTAGATGCGCCCGCCGCATCGGTCTCGCGCCTCGAGGATTGTCACCCGTTTGCCCGCGCGCACGAGCTCGCGGGCCGCCATCAAGCCCGCAGCACCAGCGCCGACGACCAGAAGATGCGTCAGATGTGGAGGCGCCACCGTCAGGGAATTTGCGTGCCTTCGGCAGCCACAGCGTTTTGAACGGCGGGACGCGTCAGCATGCGCGCGCGATGGTCCATGACGCGGGGCACTTTCGCGGTGTCGACGCCGTCGCCTTCTATCCAGGACGCGATGGTGAACAGGTACGGATCGCAAATCGTGTACTTGTCACCCATTACCCACGGCCCCTTCATGAGCTTGTGCTCGATCAGCTCAAAGCATTCCGTCACGTTCGACGGCACTTTGCGCTTCATTGCCTCGATCGCCGCAGCGTCATCGGCCCACCGGGTGCCACGCATGCGGTGGGCGTGCGCGACATGCACCGTCGAACAAAGGTAGCTGTTGAACTCCTGAGCCTGCGCAAGGGCGAAGGGATCGGCGAGGGGGGCGAGTTCGGCTTCCGGAAAGCGCTGCGCCACAAAGCACAGGAGCGCGGGCGTTTCGGTAAGCGTGCCGCTATCGGTTACCAGTGCGGGAACCCGCCCTTTGGGGTTTACCGCCAGGTATTCGGGGCTCCGCTGGCTCTGCGAGCTAAAATCGACCAGAACCGCCTCGTACGGCGCGTCCGCCTCTTCAAGGGCGATGTGCGTCGCGAGCGCACACGTACCCGGGGCGTAATACAGTCTGAACATGCGGTTGTCCTTCCATCGACCACCGGCCGCGCTCAGCGCACTGACGGCGGCCGGGCCGTTTCACCATGCGATGGCATCCGGGTCAAGTTATGTATCGGAACATCGAGACCCGCGGGAGAACACGATGACCGATGATGCCGCTTGGCCCCTCGCCCGGCACGTTTGCCGCACCGACTATGCAGATTTGCCCGCAACCGCCGTCGCATCCGCCCGTCGCGAGATCCTCGACACCTTTGGCTGCATGCTCGGCGGCAGCGGCTCTCCCGGGTTCGATGAGCTCTTTGCGATGGTCCGACGGCAGCGGTCTCCCGATTAGCCGCCGATGCGGATCGAGGTATCCGTCCCCGGGAGCAGGAGTGACCGCGGAAAGCTGCCCGCCCCGACAGCACTGGAGCCGCTGACGCTCGCGGGATCGGGCGCAGCCGAACCGCCGATTCGAGGCAGGCTGATCGACTCCGTGGTGTCGGACCTGATGATTGGAGCCGAGGTTTGCGAGCCGGGCGCCACCGCGCACCGGGTCAGTCCCAAGACGACGAGGAGGATGATCATCCGCATGACAACCATGGTCGAGCATTATCCTTCGGTGATGGCGCATGTTGAGAAATTCTCTCTTCTCTCAGTTTTGCGCACTATATGACGCGATGCGGCCCTCGCCGGGCGGGCCGGACTGCGCGGAGCCGATGATGCCAAACCGACAGCTCGACAGGCTGATGTGGGCGCAGGCCTACGAGGCGATGGAGCGTGCTCAGCGCCTTCACCGCCAATTCTTTCACCGCGCCCACACCACGCCCTGCTGGGAAGCTCCGGTGGACATTTTTGAGACCGACAACGCGCTCACGATCGTGATCGCCCTGCCCGGGGTGGACCCCGACCAAGTGCAGGTAACTCTCAGCGCAGGCGTGCTGATCGTCAGCGGCGAACGTCCGCTGCCCGGCGAGTTCAAAAATGCCCGGATCCACCGGCTGGAGATTCCGCACGGGCATTTTCAGCGACGGATCGAGTTGCCGCCGGCGCGGCTCGAAATCTCCGGCCGGCATCTCGCCAATGGCTGCCTGATGCTGCAGCTGCATAAGTATTGAGGACATCCGCTATGGCTTTGGAGGACCGGGAACTACGCACCTCGGGCAGCGCTGCGCCCCCGCCCCCCGATAGTGTCGAATTGGGATCAGCCGCGGTCGCGGCCTTGCCGGAGGACGCGCTGATCCTTATTCCGACCCGCAATCTTGTTCTGTTCCCTGGCACGGTGCTGCCGATCACGCTCGGCCGGCAGCGCTCGGTCTTGGCGGCGCAGACGGCGATGCGGCTCAACCGGACCGTCGGGCTGGTGCTACAGCGCGACCCCGGGATCGACGACCCGATCCCAGTCGATCTGCATCGTATGGGCACCGAAGCGAGCCTGTTGCGTTACGTCACCAGTCCGGACGGCGGTCACCACGCGATCTGCCAGGGCGAACGGCGCTTTCGCATTCTCGATTTTCTCGACGGCTACCCGTTTCTCGCCGCCCGGGTCGAGCGGATCGAGGAAACCGAGGCTACCACAACGGATGTCGCCGCGCGGGTCCTCAATTTGCGCAATCAGGCACTCGAAGTGTTGCAGCTGTTGCCGCAGACCCCGGCCGAGCTCGTCAATGCCGTTCAATCGGTGACCTCGGCCGCGGCGCTCGCCGATTTGATCACGAGCTTCATGGACATCACGCCGCAGGAAAAAGAGGAGATCCTCGAGACGGTCGACATCGAGCGCCGGCTCGAGCGCGTATCGGAATTGCTCGCCTACCGCATCGAGGTCATGCGGCTGTCGCGGCAGATCAGCGAGCAGACCAAAGGTAAAATCGACGACCGCCAGCGCGAGTTCCTGCTGCGCGAGCAGATGAGGACGATCCAGAAGGAGCTTGGCGAGGGCGAGGACGCGAAGGCTCAGGAAATCGCCGAGCTGACGAAGAAGATCGCCGAGGCGAAGATGCCGCCCGAGGTCGAGGAGCACGTGAAAAGGGAACTCGCCCGGCTCGACCGGATGCCGGAGGCGTCGGGCGAATACTCGATGGCGCGCACCTACCTCGAATGGCTGACGGAGCTGCCGTGGTCAGTGGAATCGGGGAAGTCGATCGACATTGCCGAGGCGCGGCGCATCCTCGACGCCGACCATTACGGCCTGAGAAAGATCAAGCGGCGCATCCTCGAATATTTGGCGATCCAGCAGCTGAACCCGGGCGGCCGCAGCCCGATCCTGTGCTTTGTCGGTCCGCCCGGCGTCGGCAAGACGTCCTTGGGGCAGAGCATCGCCAGGGCGACCGGCCGCAAATTCGTTCGGGTCAGTCTCGGCGGCACCCACGACGAGGCCGAGATCCGCGGACACCGGCGCACCTATATCGGCGCTCTGCCAGGGAACATCATCCAGGGGATCCGGCGCGCCGGAGCGCGGGATTGCGTGATGATGCTCGACGAGATCGATAAGCTCGGCCGCGGCATCCAGGGCGACCCTTCCTCAGCCCTCCTCGAAGTGCTCGATCCCGAGCAGAACTCGACTTTCCGAGACAATTATCTCGGCGTGCCGTTCGACCTCTCGAAGGTCATGTTCATCACGACCGCCAACGTTCTCGACAGCATCCCGGGGCCATTGCGCGACCGCATGGAGGTCATCGACCTGCCCGGCTATGTCGAGGACGAAAAGTTCGAGATCGCCCGCCGCTATCTCGTCGACCGGCAGCTCAAAGCCAATGGATTGCAAGCCGGGCAGGCAGAGAACACCGACCCAGCGATCCACGCGATCATCCGCGACTACACTCGTGAGGCAGGTGTGCGCCAGCTCGAGCGGGAAATCGGAGCGGTGTTGCGCAACGCCGCGATGAGGATTGCCGAAGGCACCGCGCAGCATGTTCGGATCGAGCCGGAAGACTTGAAGGATATCCTGGGGCCGCCCCGGTTCGAGGGCGAGGTCGCCATGCGCACCAGCGTTCCCGGCGTCGCCACCGGGCTCGCCTGGACACCGGTGGGCGGCGACATCCTGTTCATCGAGGCGACCCGGATCCCCGGCGCCGGCCATTTGATCCTGACCGGCCAGCTCGGCGAAGTCATGAAGGAGAGCGCACAGGCAGCGCTGACCCTAGTCAAAGGCAGAGCGGTAGCGCTCGGGCTCGATCCCGGGATGTTCGAAAAGAGCGACATTCACATTCACGTCCCGGCCGGCGCCATCCCGAAGGACGGCCCCAGCGCGGGTGTAGCGATGTTCACCGCTCTCGTCTCGCTGCTGACCAATCGCACCGTGCGCAGCGACACGGCGATGACGGGCGAGATCAGCTTGCGCGGGCTCGTGCTGCCGGTCGGCGGCATCAAGGAAAAAGTCGTCGCCGCCGCCCGGGCGTCTCTTTCGACGGTCATTCTCCCGGCGCGCAATCGCAAGGATTACGAAGATATCCCCGAGAGCGCGCGCAACAGCCTACACTTTATCTGGGCCGAGCGGGTCGAGGACGTCATCGAGGCGGCACTCGAGCCGGCCGCTCAACACAGCCCCGCCATGGCCGATGTTGCGGGAGATTGAGATAGTGGGTGAGCTGAATGCATTTAGCCCCTCTCCCGCACCGCGTGGCACCGCGGGAGAGGGTGGTGAGCGCAGCGAGGCGGGTGAGGGTCTTGCCGCGGCGGCCCCGAGCCCTTTGCGCGCCCTCAAGTTCTGGTAACTTGCTGCACCTTGCTGGCCGGCTCTTTTGGCGATTCCTTCTTTTTCTGTTTGGGCTTTTTTGCCTCGCGGGTCTTCCGCTTCTGCTCCTTGTTCGCCATCCCTTCCTCCTTCATAAGCTCCGGCTCGCCGGTATCTTGGCCTTGACGGCAGCGTTGGCCGGGCGCGCGATCTTGTCGAGGCACCCGCTCAGTTCCGGGCTCGGCCAAACGGGACCGGCGGCTTCTTCATAGGCCCGACAGGCCTGCAGCACACCGAGATCATCATATAGGGGGCCGGTCACCATTAACCCGATCGGCAGCCCATCGGTGAAACCGCACGGAATCGAGCAAGACGGGTTCTTGGTCAGGTTGAACACGTAGGTATAGGTCACCCAGCTCCACGCATTGCTTGGGTTCGGCAACTCGTCGGTGCGCGGATCGGCAAAGGCCGCCGGGATCGGCATCGTCGGCGACAGCAGCAGATCGTAACGATCGAAGAATAGCCGCAGCCTCTGCCCCAGCGCCACGCGCTGCGCGACCGCCTCGACATATTGCTCCTGGGTCACGGTCTCGCCGCGCCGGCACATTTCGACCAGGCCGGGGTCCATCAGCGCCACGGCTTCGGGGTTCTGCGCCCGCAGCAACGCCCAGAAGCCGCCGAGGGCGAGTGTCTGAAAAATCGGCATCGGCGATTCCGAGAACGGGTCTGCCTCTTCGACGACAGCCCCCAATTCGGCGAAGGTTTGGGCGGCGCGCTCGACCGCCGCCCGGACCGCCGGCGCAGGTTCGGCGTAGCCCAGGGTCAGTGACAGCGCGACACGCTTACCCTTCATGGAGCCATCGCGGACGTGGTCGCGATAGGCGATCTCGTCGTCCGGCAGGCTGTGCCAGTCGCGCGAGTCGGGCCCCTTCATTGCGTCGAGCATCAGGGCCGCATCGTCTACGGTGCGCGTCATAGGGCCGACATGCGCGACATCGCCAAACGCCGAGGGCGGATAGACCGCCACCCGCCCGAAGGTCGGCTTATGGCCGACAATGCTGCAGAACGCGGCCGGGATGCGGATCGAGCCGCCGGCGTCGGTGCCGACCGCAAGAGGACCGATGCCGGCCAGCACCGCGGCGGCGCTGCCGCCGCTGCTGCCTCCGGGGGTTCGCTCCAGGTTCCACGGGTTGCGGGTGACGCCGCTGAGCGGCGAATCGGTCACCCCTTTCCAGCCGAACTCCGGGGTCGTCGTCTTGCCGAAGAACACCGCACCGTTGGCTCGCAGCCGGCCCGGCACCGGCGCGTCTTCGTTCCAAGCCTGGTTGGGCTCGATCGTGCGCGAGCCCAGCAGGCGAGGCCAGCCGCGGGTCAGCAGCGTGTCCTTCAGCGCGACCGGCACGCCGTCGAGCAGGCCCTGCGGCTCGCCCTTTTGCCAGCGTGCTTCGGACGCCCGGGCCATTGCCAACCCCGTTTCGGGATCGTAGAGGACAAACGCATTGATGGCGCTTTCATAAATCTCGAGCCGGCGCAATGTGTGCTCGATGACCTCGCGACAGCTGCCTGCTTCGGTAAAGGGCGAGCAGGCGAGTCGCCGGCATAAAAGCGATATCGTCCGCCATGTGGCGCTCCCCTCACGTCGTGACCACGACGTTCTGCAGCGGCTCCCCGCCGACGAAGCGATTGATGTTGCCCGCCACCTCGGCCCAGCGCCGCGCCACCATGCCATCCGTCCAGCCGGAGCAATGCGGCGTCATGATAACGTTCGGCAATTCGTGGAACGGATAACCCGATGGGCGGCGTTCCGGCTCGGCTGTGTCCGGGTACCGCCACCACACGTCGAGCGCCGCTCCGCCGATCGTGCGGTCGCGCAAGGCGGCATAGATCGCGCCCTCCTCGACGACCGCGCCGCGAGCAATGTTGACCAGAAAAGCGGACGGCTTCATCAGCGCCAGCCGGCGCGCGTCGATCAGCCCCTCGGTCTCCGGGCCGAGGGCGGTGCACAGCACGACGTGATCGCATTCCGGGAGCATATTGTCGAGCTCGCTCAGCGGGAAGACCTGCTCGACCCCCTTCCCCGGCTCCCGCGCGCTGCGGTTTGCGGCGATGATGCGGCAGCCGAAGGCGGCGGCGCGGCGCGCGACCTCATAGCCGACCCGGCCGAGGCCGACGATGCCGACCGTGCTGCCGAGGATCTCACCATGCGGCGCCCCGCTCTGCACCCAGCTGGGTTGCCAGGACGAGCGGGTGCGAAAGCCGCCCTCGATTTCCCTGAAGCGGTGGCTCCAGACCAGCATCACCATCATGATGTATTCGGCGATCGCCGTCTCGTGGCCGAAGGCGTTGCAGACCGTAACCCGGGGCGGCAAGGCGGCGAGGTCGATCAGCTCGATGCCGGTGGCGACGGATTGCACCAACTTGACGCGGGGCGCCGAGGGGTATTCGGCGCGCCAGTGATTGGTGACGAGGATGTCGGCATCGGCCGCAGCCGCGGACGATCGCATCAGCTGCTGCGGATCGCCAATAATCTCGACGTTCAGACCCGGCGGCAAGCGGTCCCTGATACCCTTTGCGGTTTCGGCCGCGACGTTGCCGAGGAACAGCGCTTTCATTTTACGGTGTGCGCGGCGAGGAAATCCTCGCGCACTGTTATGCCGAGACCGGGCCGGTCGGGGATCTCGATCTCCCCATCCTGCACGGGAAACGATTCCTCGACGAGGTCGTGCAGCAGCGGGTTGGCGCCGAGCGAATACTCGACGATGAACCCGGCGGGCGACGCGGCGGCAACATGCAGCCCGGCGGCGAAGGCCGGAGCGCCGGCCCAAAGGTGCGGCGCCAGCTTCAGATTATGGGCGCTCGCCAATGCGGAAATCCGCATCGCCTCGGTGATGCCGCCGCAGATCGCCAGATCGGGCTGAAAAATGTCGACCGCCGCCAGCATCGCCAGATCGCGGAAATCATGCCGCGTGAATTCGCTCTCTCCGGCGGCGATCGGGATGTCGGTCGCGGCGCGCACCTGGGCGCACCCGGCCTTGTCGTCGGCGGTCACCGGCTCCTCGAACCAGGCAAGGTTACAATCCTCGACGAGGCGGCAGAAGCGCTTGGCCTCGGCCACCGAGAAGGTGCCGTGCGCGTCGCACATCAACCCGCAATCGGGGCCGAGCGCGGCGCGGGCCGCGGCCACCCGGCGTGCCGAATGACGCGGATCGGTGTCGATGACTCCGACCCGCATCTTGACGGCGCGGAACCCACCGGCCTCGACATATCCCAACAGCTGCTCGCCGATTCTGTCCGGCCCCGCCCAACCGCCCGAGGCATAAGCCGGCATCGTCGGAGACCTGCGGCCGCCGAGCAGCCGCCACACCGGGACACCAAGCGATTTGCCGAGAATGTCCCAGAGAGCGCAATCGATGCCGCTCAACGCCGAGATCGTGATGCCGCGCCGCCCCAGCACCGGAAAGACCCGCCCTTCCCGCAGCGCGTAATGGGCGCGGCTCCCGCTGTAGAGGCTTTCCCATAACCGGGTAATGTCGCGTGGGTCTTCGCCGACCAGCAGCGGCGCGAACTCCTCGTTGATCATCACTGTCAGCGCCTGGCTCGCCGCCATGCTGCCGACCTGGGCCTTGGCCTCGCCCCACCCGGTCAAGCCGCATTCGGTGTCGATGCGCACCAACGTCGCATCGAACGAGGTGGTCCGCCCGAAATCGCTGGTGTGCTGTCTCTCGGACGGGATCGGGAAATGCACCCAATACGCGTCGACCGATCGGATCTTCATGGCTGCAATTCTACTGCCCTGGCTCGGATTGGTTCCGACAGCTTAGCCGGGCTTTCGTTAATGGGCCATAACCAGATCGCCCCCGACCGGGCGCGGGGCTTGATGCTCCTAGCGGAGGATATAGGGGATCTGCACGTCTGCGCCCAATTGCCAGCGAATCTGCCCGAATGTCGTGGTGTTGCGCGAGTAGACGAGACCGGTTGGGCAGTTGAAATAAAGAGAGGTCCAGGTGTTGTTCGTCGTGCGCGGCGACATGTCGGAGACGCATACCGGAGAGGCTTCGAGGTCGAGACCTTCGAAAGTGTTGGCAAAGATATAACCCGAGCCGAGCGTGATCGCCGTTCCCGCGATTGCCGAGGCGGCGCCGCGAACGGTGCTGAATTGCACCTGCTCGAGATCCATCCCGGCTCCGCCACCGGCGGAAACGCAGACCGCGTTTACGTCCCAGTTGAGGACGTAATTGAATTGACAGCCGGTGGCGTGTTGGCCGGTGCTACGATTGTTGACGATCAGATGGTCGAGCTTGCCGGAGTTATGAGGATCGGAGAAATCTGCCTTGCCGAACACCACGGCGGCGCCGTCGGTGTCGGCATTGACGAATAACGTCCCCTCCTGGTGAAAGTAGAAGCAATCCGTCGCGCATTCGATAATGAGGGCCGGCCCGCCCACCGCCGTCCCGTCGATCGTCGCGCCGCGGGCGATCAGTTCGAAACCGGTTCCGGCATGGTGCGAATAGTCGATGACCAGCGGGGCTTTGATCCGGTAGGTGCCGCGCGGCAAGACCAATGGGAGATCGCCGGCGAGTGCCGCATCCACGGCGGCCTGCAGCGTCGGGTAGCACTTGGCGTTCGCCTCGTCCGCGCCGGCTCCGCAATCAGCCGCCAGCGGCGATGTCGACGCCAACGCCACGAGCGCAAAAAACGTGGCACTCACAGCGAGATAACCCATGTGCATCTCCCATAATCGGCACAGATACGCACTCCAGTGCTCGTTTTGTTCTAGCATCTACAGATTAACTCTAAGTGAACGTACGGGGAACATGCCAACCCAACGACCTGATTCAGCTCGCACCCCGCTTTGATGCCCTCTTTGGCCGAACAATATGTGTCTGATCGGCCTCGGAACATGGCTGGGCAGCATGGCGCTCGAGGAATACAGACGCAAACGGGATTTCCGCAAGACGCCGGAGCCGGCGGGCGTGGCGACCTCGCATGAAAAACCCGGCGCCGCGCTCTCCTTTGTCATCCAGAAGCATGCGGCGCGGCGGCTGCATTATGATTTTCGCCTCGAGCTCGATGGCGTCCTGAAGAGCTGGGCGGTGCCGAAGGGGCCGAGCCTCGATCCGGGGGAGAAGCGGCTGGCCGTTCATGTCGAGGACCATCCGCTCGATTACGGTGAGTTCGAGGGGGTCATTCCGGAGGGCGAATACGGCGGCGGCACCGTGCTGCTCTGGGATCGAGGCATTTGGGTCCCGCTCAATTCGGACCCGGAGGCGGCGTACCGCAAGGGATCGCTCAAATTCACCCTCGAGGGCGAGAAACTGCACGGCAATTGGGCCTTGGTTCGGATGGGCGGCAACTCAGTGTCGCCAGCGGCCGGTCATTGGACGCCATCGCCGCAGATCGCGACTGGGTATGGCATTCGAACCGGGGCGACAATGAAAAGCCGCCGGTGCAGACCATCGCGGTGCAAGACATTTCCGGCGCTCGCAAACGCCGAATCCCCGACAAGCTGCAGCCGCAGCTTGCGACGCTTGCAGGCCAAGCCCCGGACGGACCCGAATGGCTGCATGAAATCAAATACGACGGATACCGACTGCTCGCCCGCATCGAGGGCGGCAAGGTTCGGCTGATTACGCGCGGCGGTCTCGATTGGACCGCCAAATTCCGATCGCTTGCCGATCAACTTGGCGAGCTGCCGCTCGATTCCGCGCTGATCGATGGCGAGCTCGTTCACTTGGAGCAGGAAGGTACGACGAGCTTTTCGGGACTGCAGGACGCGATCTCCAGCGGGAAGACAGACACCCTGAATTTCTTCGCGTTCGATCTATTGTACTGCGACGGCTGGGATTTGACCGGCGCGGCATTGGAGGACCGCAAATCCGCGCTCGCCAAGATCATTTCGCCGAACCAGCAGGGCATGCTCCGCTACAGCGACCACCAGATCGGTAGCGGGCCGAAGTTTCTCACCCAGGCTTGCCACTTTGCGCTCGAAGGGATCGTCTCGAAACGGCGGACCGAGCCGTACCGGCCGGGGCGGAGCCGCAGCTGGCTCAAATCCAAATGCCGCAACCGCGAGGAGTTCGTGATCGTCGGCTATACGGATCCGGAGGGGAGCCGCGAGGGCTTCGGGGCACTGCTCGTGGGCTATTATGACGCACAGGGAAAGTTGCGCTACGCGGGCCGCGTCGGCACCGGTTTCAACACCGGCCAATTGATCCAACTGCACCGACGACTCGATTCCCTGGCGCGACCGGAGCCGACCGTTGCCTTGCCCAAAGGGGTTTCGCGCAAGGGCGTGCATTGGATCGAGCCGCGCCTGGTCGCCGAAGTCGAATTCGCGACCTGGACTGCCGATGCCATCCTGCGGCAGGCCTCTTTCCAGGGCCTGCGCGAGGACAAGGACGCCAGAGACGTGGTTTATGACCCGAAAACACGAACCGCGGTGGAGCCCGCCGCTAAGTCGAAGTCGAAGAAGGCCCCGGCGAGGTCCAAGCAAACCGTTTCAAACAAGGCCGAGACCGACGAACCGCAGCGCGCTCGCGACGGAAGCCTCCTATTCGAGGGAGTCCGCCTCACCCATCCCGACCGCATCCTCTATCCCGGTACGTCGCTCACCAAGCTCGATGTGGCGCGCTATTATGCGGCGATCGAGAACTGGGTTTTGCCTCAGCTGTCCGGCCGCTTGCTGACGCTGGTGCGATCGCCGGCAGCCGGCATGAAGACGTTTTATCAAAAACATATCGGCGACGAAGCGCCCGAGGCGATCAAGCGGTTCAATATCGACGGCCAAGAGGAGCCGGAGATTTATCCCTACATCGAGGATCTGCCTGGCCTCATCGGGCTGGTGCAAATGGGCGTGCTGGAAATCCATCCCTGGGGCTCGCGCGTCAACAAGCTCGAGATGCCCGACCGGGTCACGATGGATCTCGACCCCGATGAAGGGCTGCCGTGGCAGCGGGTGACCGAAGCCGCGATCGACGTCCGCGACGCGCTCGCCGGGATCGGCCTGAAGAGCTTTTTCACCGCAAACATGGCCAAGCGGGCGCGGCACGGCCGGATCTACATCGATTATTTGCGCAACGGCCGCGGTGCGACCGCCGTCGGCGCCTATACGCCGCGGGCGCGGCCGGGCGCCCCGGTCTCGACTCCGGTCTCCTGGGAGGAGGTCGAACAGGGGGTCAGGCCCGACGAGTTCACGGTCGAGACTGTGCCGCAGCGGCTCACGACGCTTTCCGCCGACCCGTGGGCAGACATCGGAAAAACCCGCCAAACGATCAGTGCTGCCGTACGCCGGCAAGTCGGGATATGATGTTAATGATTGCGACGGCCGGTGGGATGTGGCTTCGTTAAGGTTCGTTTGAGGAGAGCGTCATGCCACGAGCCAGCTGGAACGGGTTTCTCCGCCTATCCCTCGTCAGCTGCCCGGTTGCTCTGGTCCCTGCTACGACCGAGGCGAAACGCGTCCGGTTCAATCAGCTCAACAGCGAGACCGGAAATCGCGTGCAGCAGCAACTTGTCGACTCCCAGACCGGCGAGGTCGTCGACCGCGACCAGATCGTCAAAGGGTACGAGTACGAGCGCGGCCGCTAT
>VAZT01000249.1 GCA_005884825.1 Alphaproteobacteria bacterium | reverse complement strand
GTCTGCACACAGACGAAGGGGTGCGGCTGGCGTCCGAACCGCGTCGACCAAGCCATCGCGACGCCTGGAAACACAGCGACGTCGGCGACGAAATATTGCGCGCGTAACAGCTTGGCCATCGTCGTTCCGGCGGCTTGGCACAAAGCCTCGGCATAGTCGTAGATCGCCTCCGCCTGGATGTGGCCGGCATGCGCCAGCCCCGCAAAGCCCGGCGAGATCGTCCTTCCGGCAATATGGCCGTCACGGCCGATCGCTATCAGCCCGGACGGCAACAAGAATTCGCCGACTTTGATGCAAGCGCCATACGCGGCCATGCCAGGGATATCCGTCTCGACGACCTGTTTCTTACGGGCTGCGCCGTTGGTCAGCGCAATGAGATTGATCTCGACGATTCCGCCCACCGTGGCGAACGACTTGGTCGGCACAACCGTCACCGCGCAAGGGATGTCGGCGTAGTACTGGTTCCACGCGTCGAGACAGTCGGGCGCATCCTCGATATTGGCGAGGTATATCTGGGCCTTCAGCGACTGCTCCAGCGATGACCCTGCCGCTTCGAGCGCCGGCCTCAGCTTTTCGATGATTAGAAATTCGGTCTGCTTGCAGATCTCGATGCCGGCCCAGGCCGAATGCTCCGGGACATGCCCGCGCTGATCGAGCCCCAGCCCGGGATTGTGCGCCATCTGGCCCGCAACGAAGACAAAGTCGTGGCAGACGACCGCCGGCACAAAGCCGGAGGTTGGCGCCGAGGCAACGCCAGACGGATGGATTTTGTGGATCTCGTACCCGGCTTCGGGCACCACCGCGATCAGCGACGTCGATATCGTCGCGTCAGCGGCGAAGCAGCGCTCCATAATCACCGAGGTGCTCGGCGGGATGTAGTCGCCAAATTCGGCGTGCCGGGCGAGATGATAGGAGGCAACCGCTCGCGGCACCGGGTAATACTGATCGAGCCGGACGGCATGCGACAGGTCGGAGCCGAATTCGCCCAGCACACGACGCATCCGTCGCAGGATAAAATCGCCCTCACGGCGGCTGCGGTGGCGGCCATGAAGCGGAAACCCCGGCGGCCCGGTGATCTCGTCAGGGATGCCGGTCTCCCAGTCGTACGCTTCGTGCCCAGTAAGGAAAATCCAAGGACCGGCTTTGATGGCGTAGGCATACGGGACCGGCGTCCCAAGAAGGCGGTCGACCGACTTTACATCCAACACCATCTCGTTGCCCCCTTACAGCGCCTCAGTTGATGCGGCCGGCTACGGCAGGTTTCAGGATCGTGCTCCAAGGGTTGGGCGGCGGTGTTTGCCGCCCACGGTCCGACCTCATGTTTCTCTCCCGCCCACAGGGGCGCCGCTCGCCGATTTGTCCAGATGCAAGCGCCTGCCGGGGATTGCTGTCAACTGCGCGCTTGTATGACGAGAGGTTACCGCAGCAATCTTTGGGAGCACATCGGATGCCTTTGGCTGGGAGCCCCGATAATGCTGGTTACCGGTGGTTGGGGCGTCCGATCTTGCTCCCAGCGGCGATGCAATTCTTTGACTGGCACACCTGATGAGCGTTCCCCGGGCCGCCAGGCTGCGGTTAATCAGCCCACCCGCACCAGTGCACCGCCATCGACCGGCAGCGCCACGCCGGTGATGAAATTGGCTTCGTCGGAAGCGAGAAACAGCGCTGCATTCGCGACGTCCCATGCTGTTCCCATCCGGCCACGCAGCGGAACCTTGGCATCGCGCTCCGCAGCGACCTCGGCGCGGCTGCGGTTGCTGGCCCGAGCGCGCGTGTCGACGGCCATTGGCGTGTCCATGAGTCCTGGCAAGATGCAGTTGGCGCGAATACCGTATGGAGCGTTTCGCAGAGCAAGCTGCTCGGTGAAGGCGATCATTGCCGCTTTGGTCGCCTTGTAGGTGACGAGGGGGTAACTGTTCTCGCGCGCAGCCACAGAAGAAATGTTGATGATGGCACCGGAGCGCTGCAGGCGCATGATCGGCAGTACGTGCTTGCAAGCCATGATCGTGCCGCGCAAGTTGATCGCGCAGACGCGGTCGAAGGCCTCCTCGCTCAGTTCGTCCAGCGGCTTGTCTCCACCCCCGATGCTGACCCC
>VAZT01000248.1 GCA_005884825.1 Alphaproteobacteria bacterium | reverse complement strand
TCCGGCGGCCGGTCGAAGCGCTCACGGCCGCCACCAAGGCCTTAGGCAGGGGTGAGCCTGTTGATCCATTGAGCTGCGGCGTGCGTGAACTGGATCAGGTCGGCAATGAGCTTCGCAACACTGCCGCGGCGCTGGAGCGCAACAGCGAGCAGCTCGAGAGCACCGTAGCAGGGCGCACTCGGGAGCTTGCCATGGCCAATGAACGGCTCCGCGCCGAGATCGACGCCCGTGAGCAGGCCCAGTCGGCGCTGCTGCAGGCCCAGAAGATGGAGGCGATGGGGCAGCTGACCGGCGGTGTTGCGCATGACTTCAACAATCTGCTGACCGCCGTTTCCGGTTCCTTGGCGATGCTCGAGCCGCGGATTTCCGACGAGAGGAGCTTGCGCCTGCTGCATACCGCGCAACGCGGCGCAACACAGGGCGCCAAGCTCACCGAATCGCTGCTCGCCTTCGCTCGTAAGCAGCGCCTCAACCCGATCCCGGCCGACCTCAACTCCATCATTGTCGAGATGACCGAGATGCTGCGCCGCTCGATCGGCCCAACCGTCGAGATCAGGAATGCTTTGGCGAGCGAACTCTGGCGGGTTCTGGTCGATACCAGTCAGATCGAGACGGCGCTGCTCAACGTCACCCTTAACGCGCGCGACGCCATGCCGGGCGGCGGCACGGTGCTGATCGAAACGGCGAACGTCACCGCGACGAGCGAGGAATTGCCGGAAGAAGTCGCAATCCAGGACTGTGTGCTGGTGTCGGTTCGCGATACCGGAACCGGAATGAGCCCCGAGGTCTTGGAGCGGGCGTTCGAGCCGTTCTTTACAACTAAGGAAATCGGCAAGGGAACGGGGTTGGGTCTGTCGATGGTATTCGGCGTTGTCAGGCAATCCGGGGGCACGGTGCGTATTCGCAGCCGCCTGCGCGAGGGAACCACCGTGCAGATCTATCTGCCCCGCGCCATCGAGACCGCGACCTTCGGCACGGGCCGCGGGAGGCCGGTCCGCGCGGCAGGTGAAGCTCACATCCTCGTCGTCGATGATGACCCGGACGTCCGCTGGATCATCGCTCAGGATCTCCAGGACATTGGGTACACGGTCACCGAGGCGGATAGCGGCCGCGCCGCGTTGGAGATCCTCGAGCGCGACACCCCTTGCGACCTGATGGTCGCGGATCTGGTAATGCCGGGGCTGTCGGGACTGGACACGCTGCGCTTGGCGCGCCGCTCCCGACCCGACCTCAAGGTGCTGTTCGCCAGCGGTTACGCTGATCTGTCGCGCTTTGGGGGCAATTTGAGCAGTCATACCCTGCTCAAGAAACCATTCAAGTCGGAAACCCTGGCGGAAGCGGTTCAGACCGCACTTCAACGAGTTTCCGCGGGCGAGCCGGACAACATCGTGCAGCTGCGGCGCGATCAGCTGTGATCGGGATGACGGGGCGTAATTGCCCTAAAAAATAGTTCGCCCTTGTCGTTTTGGAGTTCCTCGCGCGTCGTCTCGATGTTGAGCATCATCGAAAGAGTACAGCCATGCCAGAGCTTCAGATCATCGGCGCACCCCAGAGTAATTACGTCTGGGTGAGCCGCATCGCTTGCCACGAGAAGGGCGTGCCTTACACCCTTGTCCCGGTTATGCCGCACACAGCCGAGGTCGACGCGATCCATCCTTTGGGCAAGATCCCGGCGCTTCGCCATGGTGACCTCACCCTGGCCGAATCCCGCGCGATTTGCTTCTACATCGACCACGCATTCGATGGCCCGCCGCTGGTATCGCGGGATCCGGCCGAAGGCGCGCGAACCGAGCAGTGGATTTCGATCGTCAACACGCATTTCGATGTGCTGGTGGCGCGGCCCTATGTGGGCGCCTACTTCTTCCCGGGCACCGCGGACGGCACCCCTGACCGCGCAACCATCGAGAGCGCTCTGCCAAAGCTGGAGACGCAGTTTGCGATGCTCGACCGCGCGGTGGCCAAGACCGGCCATCTCGTCGGCAGTAAATTCACCTTGGCCGATATGAACGTGCTGCCGATGCTGTTCTATCTCCACCATTTGCCTGAGAGCGGCGCGATGCTGCGGCGGAATGCGGGCCTGGCGGCCTATTACGAGCGCCACATGGCGCGTCCCAGCGTCACAGAAGCGGTTCCGCCGCCCTTCCCCGGCCGCTCGTCCTGGACCGTCGAAGGCTGAACGCGGAGACAGGGCCATGCGCTACATGTTTCTGGTATACAGCCGCGAGAGAGACTTCGCCGAAGCCTCGCCCCAGGATAGGGAAAAGATCAAGGCGGGGCATTGGGCCGTGATGGACGAAAGTCAGAAAAAGGGTGTGTTCGTTGCCGGCGAGCCGTTGCAGCCGACCGTGACGGCCACGACGGTCCGCAAGGAGGACGGCAGGCCGCTCATCCTCGACGGCCCGTTCGCCGAGACCAAGGAACAGCTCGCCGGGTACTACATCCTCGACTGCGAGAACCTCGACGAGGCCATCGCCTGGGCTTCCAAGATCCCGACTGCGTGTAAGGGCGGAGAGGGTTGCATCGAGATCCGCCCGATCGCCGGCATTCCTCCGAGGTAGGAGCTCCGCCGGGGATCAATGCCGCCCTCGGGTGAAGTTTGCGCCTCGGCAGAAGCGGTATTTCGGCGCGAGCACGGCCGGATCATCGCCAGCCTGATCCGGCTGTGCGGCTCCTTCGACCGCGCCGAGGAGGCGATGCAGGAGGCGTTCGCGGCGGCGCTGGGTCATTGGGCCGAGCGCGGCGTGCCGGACAATCCGGCCGCATGGATCACGACCGCGGCCTACCGCAAATTGATCGACGCAAAGCGGCGCGAACGCACGCGGCGCGAGAAACAAACTCTGCTGCAGCGGGAAATCGCACTCGAGGCGACCGAGGAACCCGTGCTGCCGGAGGCACTGTCTCGCGAAATTCCCGACGACCGGTTGCGGTTGATCTTCACCTGTTGCCATCCCGCCCTGAACCGCGAGGCCCAGATCGCCCTGACCCTGCGCACGCTCGGCGGGCTTTCGACGGGCGAGATCGCGCGCGCCTTTCTCGTTCCGGAGCCGACCCTGGCGCAGCGGCTGGTGCGCGCCAAACGCAAGATCCAGGACGCCCGCATCCCCTACGAGGTGCCGCCGGACGACGCCCTGCCCGAACGGCGGGCCGCGGTCCAGG
>VAZT01000247.1 GCA_005884825.1 Alphaproteobacteria bacterium | reverse complement strand
AAGAACGGCCGCACTCTTGGACAGAGCGGGCGTTTCACGCAGCTCGAGCCGGTTATCCGCCGGAGCTTCGACATCCCGTCGATGACCCGCTTGTCCGTCGGCACATCCTGGGCCGGTCTCAGCGAGGCTCAGCGTCAGCAGCTCACCGACGGCTTCGGCCGCTACATCTCGGCGATCTATGCCGACCGCTTCGACAGCTATGCCGGACAAAAGCTGCAGGTCACCGGCGAGCAGCCCAATCCGGCCGGCATCATGGTCAAGAGCCAGATCGTCAAGGCCAATGGCGAGCCGGTCAAGGTCGACTATATGATGCGCCGCAACGGCAAGGGCTGGCTCATCTCCGACATCTACCTCGACGGCGCGATCAGCGAGGTGGCGACCCGCCGCTCCGAATTCGCTGCGAGCCGACGGTGTCGACGGCCTGATCGCCGCGCTCAACCGCAAGGCCGACATTCTCACCGGAACCATGGCGAAGGCCTACTAGCCCAGCAGATGGTTCATCTCGGCACTAGGGCGGCAGACTGCGATTTTGCGCCGCATCGTTGCGCGGCAAGGAGGCGCTATGACCAGATCGGTTGACGTCGAGACCGTTAGGGGATGGCTGGCCGATGGCTACGGCCTGTCCGGGTTTCGGGTTGCCGCGCCATGAAGACGATCCGCACCGCGACCCTCGAGATCGCCTACGAGGAGAGCGGCCAGGCAGCAGGCCGGCCGGTCATCCTGCTGCATGGTTTCCCCGACGACGTGCACGCTTATGACGGGGTTGCGCCTCCCCTCGCGGCGCTGGGCTGGCGCGTGTTCGTGCCCTATCTTCGCGGGTACGGGCCCACCCGGTTTCTCGATGCCGGGACGCCGCGATCGGGTCAACAGGCGGCGCTCGGCCGCGATCTCGCCGATTTCATGGACGCGCTCGGGTTGGAGCGGGCGGTTCTCGCCGGATACGATTGGGGCGGCCGCGCCGCCTGCGTCGTCGCGGCTTTGTGGCCGCAACGCGCCGCCGGATTGGTCACCATCGGCGGCTACAACATCCAGAATATCGCCGAGGCCGCAAAACCGGCTTCGCCCGCGACCGAGTACCGCCGTTGGTACCAATGGTACTTCCACACCGAGCGCGGACGGGCGGGTTTGGCGGCGAACCGAGGCCCGCTGTGCCGGCTACTCTGGGAATTGTGGTCGCCTAATTACCGCTTTGACGATGCGACTTACCAACAAACCGCAGCCTCATTCGACAATCCGGATTTCGTCGAGGTGGTGATCCAATCCTACCGTCACCGTTACGGCGTCGCGCCGGGAGACCCGGCACTCGACACGATCGAGGACGAGCTTGCGCGCCAACCGCCGATAACGGTGCCGACAATCGCTCTGCAAGGTGAAGCCGACGGCGTTTCACCGCCGGATCGGACAGATCGCGCTGCCCGCCATTTTACCGGCCCTTATCAGAGCCGCGTCATACCGCGCGCCGGCCACTTTCTACCGCGCGAGGTCCCGGAGGCGGTCGTCCAGGCGATCAGTAAGCTTTAGCCTGAACTAGCGCAGCGCGCTGTGGATCAGGTAATCGGCGTAATCGGCCGGCTTCAGCTTGAGCTCGTTGCGATCGCTCTGACCTGCCAGTGCCCGCGTGACGATGATGTGGTTCTCGACCCGGGCGGGGGTGAGTCGAAAGACGCCGGCCGCTCCCTTCAGCTTTGGGTAGAGGTTCGGGTCTATCACCTTTTCCTTGCGTCCGAGTCGGTCGAGAGCTTCGGCCTCGCTTAGATCCTCGACCGCCGTCTTGCGCGCGATCGTCCAATCGGTTTCGCCGGCCCAACCCGCGGCAACCAGCACCTTTGGATCGCCCTCGGCCACCCCGACCTTATAAATGTTTTTGCCGAGCCCGACATCGGAGGCCCAGCGGCCGAGCTTGGCGCTGCGGGCGACGTAAAGAATCGGCATTCTCGCCTCCGAACGACATCGTTAACGGAATAACGGCACACGTGAACCGTTACATCGGCGTCTTCGCGCCCGAAGTCAAAAAGCCGGAATGTGCCGATGCCGCTGTTGATTGGAGCCGCAACTGCCGCGACCACGTTGTTGAGTATGGCCTTGGGCCAAATCAACACCGGTTTCGAAGCATTCGGTGTACTCCTCGCCGCAATCGTCTTGATGACGCTGCGGGAGGAATAATCCCCGAGGGAAAGACTGGCGCTGGTATGCGCCAGTTCGTCGCAGCTGGTAAAATACCTCGCTCAGCTAAGGTGTTCTCTGCTTCGAGCGGTGGCCACCTCCCGCGTTACCAAGTAGACACAAAGAATTACACTCTGTTAAACTCCCGTCCCGGGGCCTGGGCCGAGGCAAGGGGCGGGGGCATCAGGAATGCGGCAGTGGTCGGTTGCGGCGGTATGGGGGCTCGTTCTCTGTATTATGACACTTGCTGGCGCTCCGGTTGGAGCGGCAGGGCTCGATCCGGCCTTTAACCAAGACCTGGCCGGCCCGGATCGAGCGATCGGCGCGGTAGTTTGGAACCACGGCCGCTCGATCAACACGGAAGATTCCGATTCGCCGACACCGCCTTACTTGAGAGTGCTGCGCGATGCGGGGTGGGACGTGTTGCGCTTCAATCGGCCGCGCGACGGCGACACTCTGACGGCCAGTACACGGCGACTGGTCGAGCTGGCAGGTCAGCTGAAGCGTAAAGGTTATCGCCGTCTTGTGCTCGCCGGCCAATCCTTTGGTGCGTTCCTCGCCTTGATGGCGGCCGACGCCTCCGAGGAGGTGGACGCGGTGGTCGCGACAGCGCCCGCCGCCTTTGGCAATTTCGACGAGTTTTACGATTCGTGGCGTCTTAACGCGACGCGGCTTTATCCGTTGTTGGAGCGGGTCAAACGGACCCGCGTCATGCTGTTCTATTTCCACGGTGACGATTTCGACCCGGGCGGACGCGGCGAACACTCGCGCGAGATCCTCGCAGGCCGGCAAATCGGTTACAGCGTCATCGATCAGCCGGCTTTCCTAGCCGGGCATTGGGCATCGTCAACCGGCTTGTTCCTGCGCCGTTTCGGCGGCTGCATCCGCGATTTCCTCGACGCCGACCTCCCAGCGGGCGTCAGTCATGGTACGGGTTTTATCCCAACGGCCGTGAGGTGGTTCTCGCCGTCGAGGAGACGCACGGCCCCGAAGTGTCGGCCGTCTACGCCATCGGGCCCGGGATCGACGAGAACGAACCGGCGGAATGGAGCCACCGCAAGGGCCGGCTTGTCGATGACGAGTTCATCTTCGAGGAAAAGGGCAAGAGCACCCTGCATTTTCGGCCCCGTGCCGACGGCGGTTTGAACGCAACCTGGACTTCGCCCGATGGCAAGACCTCGATGGAAGCGGGTCTGCGCCGCCTCGACCTTCAGCACTTCGCCCGCCAACGCTGACGCGCGGTAGCCTCAGCCCCAGTAGCGGCCGCTGCTGCCGATCGCAACAACGATCAGGCCGAGCACGAGGTTGATCGTCACGATCGTGCGGATCTGGCCAAGCTGGCGGCCGCCCTCAGCCCAATCTTCCCGACCGACCGCCAGGCGAAAACGGCGCCAAGGGGCGAAATAGAGGTGAAAGAACAGCAGCATCATCAAAATGCCGATGCCCTGCATCAGATTCACGTGGACGCCGAGCTTCCCGAAACCGCCGAAGACCGCGAATACCAGCACGTAACCGCTCGCCAACAGCAGAACGATCGCGGCAATTACCCAAGCGAAGAAGCGGCCGAGAACGCGCGACCACAACAGGAGCCGCGGTCTCGGGTCGAGCGTCCCGGCGGCCGGCCGAAGCACCTGGTGAGCGAAGAACATGCCGCCCACCCAAGCGACGGCCGAGAGCGCGTGCACGATCAGCGCGGCTGTGGCGATCGCGTTCGTCCCCGCCATCGCTCAACCGCCATAGGCGGGACTCTTGCGCGCGAGGCCGCCGAACAGGTCGAGCATACGCCCGCGCCATGCGGCAACCGGGTCATCGGCGGCAAGAAGTTGGTAGTCGCTGATGGCGCGGGCCCACTGGAAGGCGCCGAAGACGATGTAATCGGCATAGGCCGGAGCCGTACCGC
Organism: Alphaproteobacteria bacterium; assembly: GCA_005884825.1. GTDB lineage: Bacteria > Pseudomonadota > Alphaproteobacteria > ATCC43930 > CGMCC-115725 > AP-15. Next base: position 938 of record VAZT01000247.1, on the reverse strand, counting down.
CGAGAAAATCCTGGCGTTCCACGGTGCGGCGCAGCGGTGTCAGGGTTTCGCGGAAAGCGGGCAGCCGTGCGTCGCGATCCCTGACCACCTCCTCGAGCTTTCCGCCAAAGCGCTCCTCGCGCGATTGCCGGAAATACGCTTGGTCTTCGGGCCCGATGTGGCGGTGAATGTCGAGCACGACAAAGCCGATAAGGCCGGGTTGGACCACGGTCTCAGTCCAGTTCTGGATGAACCGGGTCAATGCACGTGCGGCCTCACTGGGGAAAAGCGAGGGACGATCCGGGTAGCGGTTTTCGAGATACTCGGCGATTGTCGAAGAATCGTGCACCACCTGGCTGTCATCGACGATGACCGGCACCCGGCCGGCATTCGGCTGCGGCAACCTGTCCTTTTCGGTGAAGCGCCACGGCACGGTCTCGACCTCGAGCCCTTTGTGCGCGAGCGCCATGCGAGTGCGCCAGCAGAACGGACTAAATCGCCGGTCCGCTTCGACGCCAGGGAGATCGTAAAGGGTGATGGCCATGGTCTCCTCCACCGATGCTGGGACGTTAGCCGCCACTATGGCCCGGTACCGGCGCATCGAAAAGCCCGAGCTGTCATCGTGCTGAGAGCCGTGCAAGGGTGACAGCTCACGATCCGGGGCCATATACGCCCCGAACGCCGGTCAACTCAGAGACCGCTCTTGTCTGCTCTCGTCATCTTCGATTGCGATGGTGTGCTGATCGACAGCGAGATCATCTTCGGCCGGGTTCTCGGCCAATGCCTCATCGCCGCCGATTTTCCCATCACGATGGCGGAGGCGATGCTGCTGGGTTTTGGCAAGAACCGCATCACCTTGACAGCCGAGATCGAGGCCCGGTTCGGGCGCACCCTGCCGGACGGGTTCTTCGAGACATTCCGCGCTCATGTCGATGTCGCGTTCGCAGGCGAGCTGACTG
>VAZT01000101.1 GCA_005884825.1 Alphaproteobacteria bacterium | reverse complement strand
TCTGTGCGCGACCCAGGATCAGGGCGTGGATGTCGTGGGTGCCTTCATAGGTGTTGACCGCCTCCAAATTCATCACGTGGCGGATCACGTGATATTCGTCGGCGATGCCATTGCCGCCGTGCATGTCGCGGGCGGTGCGGGCGATGTCGAGCGCCTTGCCGCAATTGTTGCGCTTCAGGATCGAGACCATCTCGGGCGTGTCGCGCCCGTCGTCTTTGAGCCGTCCGAGGCGCAGGCAAGCGTGCAGGCCGAGCGTTATTTCGGTTTGCATGTCGACGAGCTTTTTCTGGATCAGCTGGTTGGCGGCGAGCGGGCGCCCGAACTGCCGGCGCTCGAGCGTATAGTTGCGCGCCGCATGCCAGCAATATTCGGCGGCGCCGAGCGAGCCCCAGGCGATCCCGTAGCGGGCGCTGTTGAGGCAGGAGAACGGGCCGCGCAATCCTCTGACCCCCGGCAGGAGGTTCTCTTCGGGGACGAATACCTCGTCCATCACGATCTCGCCCGTTACCGACGCGCGCAGGCTGAACTTGCCCTCGATCTTCGGGGCGCTGAGCCCCTTCATGCCCTTTTCGAGAATGAAGCCGCGGATCACCTCGTCCTCGGTCTTCGCCCACACGACAAAGACATCGGCGATCGGTGAATTGGTGATCCACATCTTGGCGCCGCGCAGCCGGTAGCCGTCCTGGACAGCCGTGGCACGGGTCGTCATGCCGGCCGGGTCAGAGCCGTGGTCGGGTTCGGTCAGCCCGAAGCAACCGACCCATTCGCCCGAGGCGAGCTTGGGCAGATACTTTTGCCGCTGCTCCTCGGTCCCGAACTGGTGGATCGGATGCATCACAAGACTGGACTGCACGCTCATCGCAGAGCGATAGCCGCTGTCGACCCGCTCGACCTCGCGCGCGATCAGTCCGTAAGAGACGTAATTGACACCGGCGCAACCATAGCCCTCAATCATCGATCCCAAAAAGCCGAGCGCCCCCATCTCGTTCATGATCTCGCGATCGAAATGCTCATGCCGATTGGCTTCGAGCACGCGCGAAAAGAGCTTCTCCTGGCAATAGTCATGGGCGCTGTCGCGGACCATCCGCTCCTCCTCGCTCAGCGATTCCTCGAGGAGGAGCGGATCAGCCCAGTCAAATCGGGTTTCGATCACACCGGGATTGACATTTGCGGAAGTCGCGCCGGCATTCATTTGCGGACCTTGGCAGTGTTGCTGGCTGCGCGCAGCATATAGCAGGCGATCGTCTCACGTCAGCGAATGTTCCGGACGAGGCATGTCCCGCCCAGTGAAAAATTGCCCGTCGGCATCGGCCAGATCAACTGATTTGATCTGGTCTGCAAAATAATTCTATGGCAGGTTGTTTCTCCAACCGGCGCATGCGAAGATCAAATTGCCGCAGGCGCTGAAAATTTCGGACCAAAGGAAACGAGATGGCTTAGGTGCTCAACCGATGTCGTCACCGTGATCTTCTGCACCCCGCCTGGAGCTCAACCACATGGCTAGCCTTGCAACCGCCAAGGATGGAGTTCGCCCCGCCCGGTTCCGGCAACTCCGGGAGGGTACTGTTCCCTCGGGGATTTTGGTTTTTGTCGTTCCGTTACTTCTCGCCGTTGCCGCGATCCCGCTGTTTGTCACCCGCTTTCCGCCGCTTGCTGACTATCCGGGTCATCTTGCTATTACTTACATTCTTGAAAATTACAACCGGGTACCCCCATTCCAAGCCGCCTATATCCTTGATCATGGACTATACCCCAATCTGGCGATGGATATTTTGGTACCGTCCTTGGCCACGATATTTGGGATCGAGACCTCGGGACTGATATTCACCTTCCTGATTTTCGTCGTTACCGTGTGCGGCGCACTGCTTGTCAACAAGGCCTTGTACGGTCGCGTTTCCATCGGCGCCTTGTTCGTATTTTGCATATTGTACAACGGGATATTTGCCTGGGGATTTATGAATTATCTATTCGGTTTGGGAATGGCCATGCTTGCCTTTGGCATGTACTTGCTCTTTCAGCAGCACAGCCCACTTTCAGCAGCACAGCCCAGTCCCCCCGAATCATTGTTTCATCGCTGCTGAGCATGGTTGTTTTCATCTGCCATCTGTATGCATTTGCGATATACGGTATTTTGGTAATCTTCTACGAAATTTTTAGGCTTGCAGAGATGCAATCCGATAGGAGCGTCCGAAAATTGCTTCGTAATCTGTCGATCGCCGGGGCACAGGCAATACTGCCCGTTGCCATTTTTCTATATTTTAGCCCGATGAGCTCGGCCCACGTGGTTAGCCAGATTCAATTCGGCAATTTTAAAAGAAAGCTCGAAGCATTGTCGTTCATGTTTGGCAACTACAACCAAGGAATAGACCTGATTTGTTACGTAGCCATCGCTGTATTTATCGGGTTCATGCTCGGGCGCGGTCGAATAATGATTGCGAGGCCTATGCTGGCGGCGCTCGTGTTCTTGTGCGGAGTGTTCGTGATCATGCCGGCGGTCGTTTTCAGCAGTTCTTCGGCCGACCGTCGGCTGATCGTGGCGATCGCACTGGTGGCGGTATCCAGCCTGAATCTCAGCGTCCGCTCGTGGCGGGAATTGTTGGCCGCCGCGGTAACGATCGGTTCGGTATATCTTCTCCAAGTCGGCATCGCGCAGCATAGCTGGGCTGCATACGAGCCTAGACTGAGAAATTATCTCTCCGCGTTTCAAAAGGTGAAGGAGGGGAGCAATGTTGCGGTCGCTGTCGATCCAAATGCCAGCTGGTTTCCGATCAACGTACGGGGCGTCCCGTCGCTCCTCGTGCTACAGCGAAACGCGTTTCCTTCACAGCAATTCTTGTGGCGCGGCCAGAACCCGGTCGCGTTAAGTGAGAAATTCGAGCGCATGGCGGAAGCGGCGCCTTGGAACGAGATCTACGAGCGGTTACTGACGATCTACGAGGCGAGAAACCGCAAAGAGCTCGATGAGTTGGTAAAAGGATCCCTGGCAGATTTTCAATATCTTCTGGTTATCCACGAATCGCCGACAACGCCTAGTCTCGCAGATCTAGGCCTCGACCGAATAGCCTACGCCAGTGATTTTGACCTCTATCGTCTACGGTGATCGTCGAGGCAGCTCGTGCATACAGAGAGGGCGTTCTCCAACCGACGCCCCCGAATTGCATGTCGGCCCGCTCAGCCGACATAATGATTGAAGGGCAAAGAGATCGCGATTATAACGCTTCGGCGATCGGTCACCCAGCCTCCGATGAATACTGATTTGGCAAGAACCCGACTAGGTCTGACTAGCTGCCACGCGCGGCCTGATCGGTTTTCATTGTCTGTCGTGGTTCCGTGTTTCAATGAAGAGGAGGTCATCTCAGCCACATACCAGAGACTTGTTGCTGTGCTCGGCAATAGAGACTTTGATCTACAGGTCGTGTTCGTCGATGACGGCAGCACTGACGCCACTCCCAGCCTCGCAGCAAACTTTACAAGTGAGGATCCGCGGGTCAAAACGGTGCTGCTTTCGCGCAATTTCGGCCACCAAGCCGCGGTCAGTGCCGGTCTAGCGAATGCGGACGGTGACGCTATCGTGGTAATAGACGCAGATCTGCAAGATCCTCCGGAAGTTGTTCTGGACATGGTCCACCATTGGCTGCACGGAGCGGATGTCGTCTACGGCATCCGCACCAAGCGGAAGGAATCTCTGCTCAAGCGTGGCGCCTATAAATCCTATTACAAGATTTTTCAATGGTTGGCGAATATTGATGCCCCGCTCGACGCCGGTGACTTTTCGCTTATCGATCGGCAGGTATTGGATGTAATAAACCAGCTGCCTGAGCGAAATCGCTTCTTTCGCGGATTGCGCGCATGGAGCGGCTTTCGTCAAGTCGGCATTGCTTACGAACGCGATACGCGCGCGGCAGGGGTCACGAAATATCCGCTGCACAGATTAATAAAACTCGCTTTTGATGGGATTTTCAATTTTTCGACGACGCCGCTCACCGCTGTCTTTGTTGGCGGACTCTTGATGTCGAGCATTTCCTTTATTGCTTTGCTGCTGGTCCTGGTCTTCAGAGTTTTTGATATCCCGATTTTGGGAATGCGAGCCTCCGATGTACAAGGATTTTCTTCTACTATTCTGACGATCTTGCTAATTGGCGGTATACAGCTGATAAGCACCGGCGTCTTGGGAGAGTACATCGGGCGTATTTACACTGAGGCGAAGGGCCGGCCGACCTATGTAATCCTCGACAAGATCGTCCACCCTGATACCGGCCTGTCTTCGGGAACTGCACGAACCGGGATGCTTCGCTCACCACCAATGGCTCGGGTGACCGACGATACCCCATGATCACCACTTGGTCACAGGGTGCGCCCGAGGACAACATGGATGAAAACATTCTTGTCCAGCTGTCCGACATCGTTTCACGCCATCCGTGGTGGGCGGCGCGAGCGGAGATCGTACTGGCGTTATTGAACGAGCTGCGCATTTCGCCGCCGGCGAATATTCTTGAAGTCGGTTGCGGTTGGGGCACAAACTTGCGAATACTCGAAGGTGCTGGGTACCGGGTTAGCGGCCTCGACATATCCCGCAGAGCGCTTGATCGGCTAGACCGTTCCGACCGCCAGCTGATCGAGGCCGATATCTCGCAGCCTCTGCCCGGCGATTTGCCAGGCTACGACTGCGTGCTGGCCCTCGACGTCATCGAGCACATCGACGATGACTGCCAGGCAGTGCAGCGACTTCGGCGCCTGGTAAATCCGGGAGGCCGCCTCATCCTCAGCGTTCCCGCGATCCCGGAATTATATTCGGAGTTCGATGAAATACAGGGACATCGACGCCGCTATACTGCGGAGTCGCTGCGCAACTGTCTCGAGCAGGCCGGACTGATGGTGGAAGATATTCTGTGGTGGGGTCAGTGGATGGTCCGCCCATTGCAAACCAGGAAGTCCCGCAGACGCAGCCGACCCGGCGATGCGAACGTGGACGTGTACAGACGGTACCTCTCCCTGCCCCCTTGGCCGATCAGTTGGGCAATGGGGGCGATGTTCCGCATCGACCATCGGCGGACCCTTCGCCGCCAGAACGCTATCGGAACTTCCTTGTTTGCCGTTGCCGGCTAGCGGTCGGCGCCGGCAGCGGGGCGCATCGGCTTGCGGTTCTAATCGGCTTGCGCATAAGGTTTGCGCCGATGTGGCGAGGCTTGCCAACGTCATCGGACGCGGATGGCATATTTTCTGCAGCAGCTGATCAACGGTTTAACCTTAGGGGCGATCTATGGGTTGATCGCGATCGGCTACACGATGGTGTACGGCATCATCGGCATGATCAATTTCGCCCATGGCGAGATCTACATGATCGGCGCCTTTATATCGATCATTGCTTTCCTGGTGCTTGGCTTGGCCGGCGTCACGTATGTCCCGCTCGCTCTGGCGATCGTTTTGTTGATAACGATGCTCTTCACTTCAATTTATGGCTGGGCGGTCGAGCGGATCGCCTACCGGCCCTTGCGCGGCTCATTTCGTCTGGCGCCGCTGATCTCGGCGATCGGCATGTCGATCTTTCTGCAGAATTACGTGCAGATCTTCCAGGGCGCGCGGGGGAAGCCGATGCCGCCTGTCGTCCAGGGCGGGTTCACGGTCTTCGAGAGCGGCGGGTTTGCGGTTCGGCTCAGCTATTTGCAGCTCTTCATCATGCTGCTGACGTTGGCACTGATGATCGGCTTCACCACCCTGATCGCGGTGACGCCGCTCGGCCGCGCGCAGCGCGCGTGCGAGCAGGATATGAGGATGGCGGCGCTGCTCGGCGTCGATGTCGACCGGGTGATCTCGCTGACCTTTGTGATGGGCGCGGCGCTCGCCGCGGTCGCCGGGCTCATGGTCACCCTCTATTACGGCGTCGTCGATTTCTTTATCGGTTTTCTCGCCGGCGTCAAAGCGTTCACCGCTGCCGTTCTCGGCGGCGTCGGGTCACTGCCGGGGGCGATGCTCGGCGGCATTCTGATCGGCCTGATCGAGGCCTTCTGGTCCGGCTATTTCTCGGTCGAGTACAAGGATGTCTCGGTTTTCGTCGTGCTCATCCTGGTTCTGGTCTTTTGTCCCACCGGCCTCCTTGGCCGGCCCGAGGTGGAGAAGGTTTGATGACGGCTGCCGCTGGGCTCGCCGTCGATAGCGCAGCTAAGCCGCCGGCCTTTTGGGTCCCGTTCCTCAAGGACGCCGTCCTCGCAGCATTGGTTGCGGTCCTGCTCGCCCTGCCGCTGGTGGGCCTGCAAACCTATGACATCGGCGGCGGCGCCCTCGGCATCCGCACCCATTTCGATTGGGTCGCAATTGGCGGCGCGGCGGTGTTTGCCGGACGGCTCGCGCTGCGCGTGCTTCAGCAACTCTATCGTACCAGGCCAACGGGCAGGGCAAGGGTTCTCATCTCCATCGCCGCCTGGGGCAATCGGCAAGCCTTGCCGATCACCCTCCTCGGGATCGGGTTTGCGGTCGCCCTGCCGTTCCTGCCCTTCTCGTCGCGCTATCTGATCGACCTCGGCACCACCGTGCTGATCTATGTGATGCTCGGCTGGGGTCTCAACGTCGTCGTCGGACTAGCCGGGCTGCTCGATCTCGGCTACGTCGCGTTTTATGCGGTCGGCGCCTACACGTTCGGTCTGCTGGCGCGCGACCTCGATTTTACTTTCTGGGAAGCACTGCCGTTTTCCGGTCTCGTGGCCGCGAGCTTCGGGGTCGTCCTCGGTTTTCCGGTATTGCGTCTGCGCGGCGACTATCTCGCGATCGTCACGCTCGGCTTTGGCGAGATCATCCGCATCGTGCTGTTGAACTGGGCGCCGGTAACCGGCGGCCCCAACGGCATCGGGGGGATCCCGCGGCCATCCTTCTTCGGGTTGCATTTCGCCCGCTCCGCGCCCGAGGGGGTCGCCACCTTTCATCAATTCTTCGGGCTCGAATTCTCGCCCGACCACCGCGTCATCTTTCTTTATTTCGTGATTCTGGCGATGGCGCTGTTGACCAACGCCTTCACCTTGCGCATCCGCCAATTACCCATCGGGCGGGCCTGGGAGGCCTTGCGCGAAGACGAGGTGGCCTGCCGCGCACTCGGCATCAACCCGACCACCGTCAAGCTCTCCGCCTTTGCGATCGGCGCGATGTTCGGCGGCTTTGCCGGCTGCTTTTTCGCGACCCGTCAGGGATTCATCAGCCCGGAGAGTTTCACGTTCATCGAATCGGCGACGATACTTGCGATCGTCGTGCTCGGCGGGATGGGCAGCCAGCTGGGGGTCGTGCTGGCCGCGGTCCTGCTGGTCAGCCTGCCCGAATTCGGCCGCGCCTTTGCCGAGTTCCGCATGCTGATCTTTGGCGCCGCGATGGTCGGCGTAATGGTGTGGCGACCTCGCGGTCTGATCGCCCATCGCGAGCCGACCTTGCGCCTCGGCTCTAGCCGATGAGCCCAGTCCCACTGCTCGCGGTCGAAAATCTGACGATGTGCTTCGGCGGACTGGTTGCGGTCGACAATATTTCCTTTACTGCCTATCGTGGCGAGATCACCGCGATCATCGGTCCGAACGGCGCCGGCAAGACCACAGTCTTCAACTGCCTGACCGGCTTTTACCGGCCGAGCGCCGGACGGCTCGCCGTGCACAAGGACGGCGAGATCCTGCAACTCGAGCGCATCGAGGGGTTCCGCATTGTGCGCCGCGCCGGCATTGCCCGCACCTTTCAGAATATCCGGCTGTTCGCCGGGATGACCGTTCTGGAAAATCTGATCGTCGCGCAGCACAACCCGCTGATGAAAGCGAGCGTTTTTTCGCTCGCCGGGCTCCTCGGCCTGCCGCGCTACCGCGCTGCGGAGCGGGCCGCCGTCGAACGCGCCCGGCATTGGCTCGACCGGATCGGCTTGACCGACCGCGCCGACTGGTTGGCAGCGGCGCTGCCCTACGGTGCGCAACGCCGCCTGGAGATCGCGCGTGCATTGTGCACCGGCCCTGCCCTCTTATGCCTCGACGAGCCCGCCGCCGGTCTCAATCCGCGCGAATCTGCCGAGCTCAATGATCTACTGCTCGGCGTCCGTGACGAGGAGCAGATCGGCATCCTGCTCATCGAGCACGACATGAGCGTCGTGATGGGCATTTCGGATCACGTGATCGTGCTCGATTACGGCCGCAAGATCGCCGACGGCACTCCGGCCGAGGTGCGCGCCGACCCCGAGGTGATCAAGGCCTATCTCGGCGAGGACGAAATCGACAATGCCGCCGAGGAAGCCCCTCTCCGCCCGCTTGCGGGGAGAGAGGGAGGGGCCCGCGCCAACGGCGCGGCAGCGTGAGGTGGGTAGCGCCGCTGCTCCGAACTGGGAGCTTCCCCCACCTCACCCCGACCCTCTCCGCCCCCAGGGGCGGAGAGGGGGATGTTCGTAATGCTCACGATCTCGGGGGTCCACGCCTTCTACGGCAATATCGAAGCGCTGAGGGGGGTGGATCTCGAGGTTGGCGCCGGAGAGATCGTCGCCTTGATCGGCGCCAACGGCGCCGGCAAGTCGACTTTGTTGATGACGGTTTGCGGACGGCCGAGGGCGGCGCACGGCCGGGTTGGGTTCGATGGGCAGGATATCACCCGGCTCGAAACGTTCGAGATCGTCAGGCGCGGGATCGCCCAGGTGCCGGAAGGCCGGCGAATCTTTCCGCGCATGACGGTGCTCGAAAACCTGCAGATGGGCGCGACGTCCGCCGACCCTGCATGCTTCGACGAAGATCTCGCCCGCGTCTTCGGGTTGTTCCCGATCCTGCAGCAGCGCCAGGGACAGCGCGGCGGCACTTTGTCGGGCGGCGAGCAGCAGATGCTGGCGATTGCGCGCGCGATGATGAGCCGGCCGCGCCTGCTGCTGCTCGACGAGCCGTCGCTCGGCCTGGCGCCGCTGATCGTCAAACAAATCTTCGGCGTGATCCGCGAGATCAACGAGCGGGAGAACATGACTGTGCTCCTCGTCGAGCAGAACGCTCACCACGCGCTGCGCCTCGCCCATCGCGGCTACGTGATGCAGACCGGGCGGATCACATTGAGCGGCACCGGGCCCGAGCTGCTGGCCGACCCCGAGGTGCGCGCCGCCTATCTCGAAGGAGGTCGGCAGTGAGCCTGCCTTCATGCTACAGTCAAACCGAACGCCGTACTGGGGAGGTCTCATGAAATTCTTGGTCCGTTCGGTCGTCTTGGCGGCGGCGCTTACAATGGCCGCCGGTGCAGCCAACGCGCAGAACATGCCGATTGCGGTGGTCGGGCCGATCACCGGTTCCAACGCCGCGCTCGGCGAGCAGATGAAGCGCGGCGCCGAGATGGCGGTCGCCGACATCAACGCCAAGGGCGGGGTGCTCGGCAAGAAACTCGACCTGATCATCGCGGACGACGCGTGCGATCCGAAACAGGCGGTCGCGGCGGCCAACGACGTGGTCGGGAAGAAGGTCGTTTTTGTCGCCGGGCATTACTGCTCGTCGGCGTCGATTCCGGCTTCGGCGGTCTACAACGAGGCGGGCGTGCTGCAAATGACCCCGGCCTCGACCAACCCGGCGTTGACCGACGACGCCGCAAAGAAGGGTTGGAACAACGTCTTCCGCGCCTGCGGGCGCGACGACGCGCAGGGCGCTGTCGCCGGCAAGTATCTGGCCGATCACTACAAGGGAAAACACGTCGCGATCGTCCATGACAAGACCGCCTATGGCAAAGGCATCGCCGACGAGACGATGAAGGCGATGAACAAGGCGGGCCTCAAGGAGACGATGTACGAGGCGATCACCCAGGGCGACAAGGACTTCTCGGCGCTGGTCAGCAAGATGAAGCAGGCGAATATCGATGTGATCTATTTCGGGGGGTACCAGACCGAGGGCGGGCTGATCGTCCGCCAGGCGCGCGATCAGGGTTTGAAGGCCCAGTTCATCGGCGCCGACGCGCTGGTGACCGAAGAGTTCTGGAAGATCACCGGTCCTTCAGGTGAGGGTACGCTGATGACCTTCCCGCCCGATCCGCGCAAGGTCCCTGCGGCCAAGGCCGTCGTCGACAAGTTCATGGCAGAAAAGCCGCCGTACAACCCCGAGGGCTACACGCTCTACACCTACGCCGCGATCCAGGCCTTCGCCGCGGCGGCGGAGAAGGCCAAGTCGGTCAAGGTCGACGATCTGTCGAAGGCATTGCATTCGATGACCGTACAGACCGTCGTCGGTCCCTTGACCTGGGACAAGAAAGGCGACGTGACCGACCCGAAATACGTCTTCTACATCTGGAAGAACGGCACCTACGCCGAGATGTAGGAGCCCCTTCCGCGAAAGTGGGAAGCCAGGATCATTTCCTGGCCCCGCTTCTGCGGGGTGACAATGAAACTGAGGCTCAGGGAGGCACCCGAATGCGCGTCAATACCATTCTCATGGCCACCGTGCTGTTCTTCGCCACGGCGGCGTCGATCGGGGCGCAGGCTGCCGAGCCGCGCCATTTCAGCTTTGCCTATGACCAGCCGCATACGACGGCCTACGGGATCGCTGCCGATACCTTTGCCAACAAGCTGCAGGAACTCAGCAAAAGCACGATGATCATCGACCAGTTTCCGGGAGCGCAGCTCGGCCAGGAGCCCCAGGTATTGCAGAAACTGCGGACCGGCGACATCGATTTCGCGATCACGTCGACGGCGAACTCGGCGACCGTGCAGCCGGAAGCCGGGGTATTTTCGATCCACTTCGTGTTTCGCTCGGAGGATCATCTGAAAAAGGCCCTCGCCGACCCGGCGGTCGTGGCGGCGTTCAAAGAGATGATGAATTCAAAGGTCGAAGGCGCCCATACCCTGGCGCTCGGGACCATGGGCTTCCGGGATATCTACAGCAAGCGCGAGATCCATAACCTGAGCGATCTGAAGAACGTCAAGGTGCGGGTCCAGGCGACCGCGACTGAGGACACGATGTTCCCGGCTTATGGCGCGCAAACCGTTCACATGCCGTTTGGCGACGTCTACACGTCATTGCAGACCGGGGTCGTCGAGGCCGCCGAGAACGGGATCAATGTCTACCAGATGAACAAGCATTACGAGGTCGCGCCGATCATGTCGTTGACCGAGCACGAGGCGAACAACAATATCATCTGGGTCAGCGACAAGGTGTGGAACAGCCTCAATGACGAGCAGAAGCGCTGGGTCCAGGCTGCCGCCGACGAGGTCGGCCGCACGATGCCGGACAAGGCCTTTGGCCTCGAGCACGAGTCGATGGCGCGGCTCGAAAAGATGGGCGTCAAATTCGTCAAGGAGGTCGATAAATCGGGGTTTGTTAAAGAGGCCGAGCCC
>VAZT01000246.1 GCA_005884825.1 Alphaproteobacteria bacterium | reverse complement strand
AAGCAGCGGCCGTTAAGAACCCCGCACCGGTCCAACCGGAGACTGACCATGACCAACTTTGGCGAGCAGCGGACGCTTCCGCAGGCCGCGACGCGCCGCTCGCGCCGGCTCTCGATCATTTGGATCGTGCCGATCGTCGCGGTCGCGATCGGCGCGTGGCTCGCCTGGGACACGCTCTCTAAGGAAGGGCCGACGATCAAGATCACGTTCGACGGCGGCGAAGGCCTGCAGGCCGGCCAGTCACAGCTCAAATACAAGGACATCGTATTCGGCACGGTAAAGAGCCTGGCGCTCTCGCCGGACCAGACGCATGTCGTTGTCACGGTCGCCACGACCCGTCAGGCCGAGCCGCTGCTGACCGAGGGGACCATCTTCTGGGTCGTCAAGCCGCGGCTCTTCGCCGGCAATATTTCCGGCATCGAGACCCTGCTTTCGGGCTCCTATATCGGCATGTTGCCGGCTGCCGAGGCCGGCAAGAGCAAGCGGGATTTCGCCGGACGCGAGGATCCCCCTGTCCTCGGGGCGCATGTCCCGGGTCGCACCTTTCTCTTGAAATCCAAGCGGATCGGCGCGGTCTCGGTCGGCTCGCCGATTTTCTTCCGCGATCTCAACGTCGGCGAGGTGCTCGGCTGGGACATCGCGGACATGGCGGAATACGTGACGATCCATGCCTTTGTGCGGGCGCCCTACGACAGCTACGTGCACGACCAGACCCGGTTCTGGAACGCGTCGGGTGTTTCGGTAAAGCTCGGCGGGACCGGCGTCGAAGTGCAGATGGAGTCGTTGAAGGCGCTGCTGCTCGGCGGAGTCGCGTTTGAGACTCCGGTGGCGGATATCCATACGGCGGAAACACCGGAAAACCACGAGTTTCCTTTATTCGCCGACCGCGATACAGCAAACGCCGCCTCGTACACACGCAAAGTCGCGGCGATCTCCTATTTTCCCGGCTCGGTCAGCGGGCTGGCGCCCGGCGCCGCGGTCACGATGCATGGGCTTAAGGTCGGCGAGGTCACCGATGTGCGACTCAGCTACGACGCGGCCAAGGACGCCATCGTCGCGCCGGTCCGGTACGAGGTCGAGCCCGAACGCGTCATCGGCGTCGGCAAGCGGGTGTTCAAATCGAATGACGAGGCGGTCGACGCGCTGCTAAAAAAAGGCCTGCACGCAAGTTTGCAGAGCGCCAGCCTAATTACCGGGCAACAGAATATAGCGCTCGACTTCAACGCCGACGAGCCGGCCGCGGAAGTGTCGATGGACGGACCGGACTACGTCGTCCCGGCGACCGAAGGCGCCGGATTTGCCGGCCTCACCGCGTCGGCGACCGAGCTGCTCAACAAAGTCAATACGCTGCCGTTCGAGCAGATCGGCAAAAACCTCGACGGCGTCCTGAAGTCGGCCAATGACATGGCCCAGGGACCGCAGATGAAAAAGGCGTTGACCGATCTCGCCGGGATGATCGCGTCGGCCCAGACGATGATCCGGAACCTTGATACGAAGCAGTTGCCGGAGCTGGTTTCCGGGCTGCAAAAGACATTGACCAGTGCCAATAAGCTCGTCCTGTCGCTCGACAGCGGTTATGGCGACAACACCAAGTTCAACCGCGATATGGACCGCTTGCTTGCACAGGCCAACGACGCGCTTCGCTCGATCCGGGCGCTTTCCGATCTGTTGGCGCGTCACCCTGAGGCACTAATCAAGGGCCGCCCCGCCGGGGCGCTCGAATGAACGGCGCAAGGCTCGGGATATTGGCGCTGGCCGCAGCCCTTACTGCCTGCTCCTCGCCTAGCCCGGTGCTTTATACGATCGCGCCCGTTCCGGGGCGGGTGCAATCAGGGGGGCCTCCAGGAGGACCTAAGGTGATCGCCCTGCAGCAGATCTCGACGGCGCGTTTCCTCGAGCGCTCGGAGATCGTGCGTTCGTCGGAGAACTATCGGCTCGACGTGATGTCGAACGATTGGTGGGGCGAGCCGCTGGGCGCTATGCTGAGCCGGGTTCTGGTCGAGGAATTGGGTCAACGCCTGCCGCAGAGCACGGTCTTTGCGGAAAGCGGCGCCGTCTCGGCCTCGCCCGACGCGACGATCGAACTCAACCTGCAGCGGCTGGATGAGGATGCCGCCGGCGACCTCGTCTTGCAGGCGCAGGCCAGCGTCAGCTTCAAAGGGCGTCCCGGCCAGGCGCTGCGCAATTTCCGTTTTGTCGTGACGCCGCCGGCGCCCGGCGTCCAGGGCGAGGTCACCGCGATCAGCATGGCGGTCGGGCAGCTCGCGGACGGAATTTCGTCAATGCTGGTCACCGGCCGGTGATACGCTCCGCGGCAGACCAGCCGATGAGCGAGCCGCAGCTGCGGGAATGTCCGGGCTGCGGGTTGTTGCAGACTGTCCCGACCTTGGCGCCGGGCGTGACCGCTCAGTGCGTGCGGTGCCCGACGATTTTGCGGCGCACCAGCGCCCACCGCTTCGACCACATCATCGCGCTTACCCTCTCTGCATTCATTTTGCTGGTCGTCATGTGCTCGACGACATTGATGAGTGTGGAGACTGCCGGAATCAGGCGCACGGCGGATCTGTTCTCGGGGCCCGAGGAGCTGGTTCGGCAGAATATGGGTGAGCTCGCCGTGGTGATCGTATTCGTGACCGTCCTGGCGCCGCTCATTAGGCTGGTGGGCATGCTTTATGTGCTCATCCGATTGCACGAAAAGACGCCGGCCGCTCATCTGCGCTGGATCTTCGCCTGGGCCGAGCGCCTACGTCCGTGGTCGATGCTCGAGGTCTTTGTCTTCGGCGTGTTCGTCGCCTATGTGAAGCTGGGCGATGTCGTGACGATCGGGCTTGCGGCCGGCGTCTATGCGCTGCTGGCCCTGACTTTCGTTCTCATCTGGATGGACTCCGCACTCGACCGCGAGGCGGTGTGGGAGAGACTCTACCACGGCAACCTTCGCGGCGGCTTGCCCGGCCTCGCGGGCGCAATCGCCTGCGAGACTTGCGGCCTGGTCAGCGCCCTGCAGCCGGATGATCCGCGTTGTCCCCGCTGCGAAAGCATGCTGCACGAGCGCAAGCCGAACAGCGTGGCGCGGACCTGGGCGTTGGTCATCGCCGCCGCGGTTCTTTACATCCCGGCGAATTATTATCCGGTGCTGTCGGTCGTGCAGCTCGGCGCCGGACAGCCCAGCACGATCCTCGGCGGCGTCGAGGAATTGGTGACGGCGCGTCAGTACCCGCTCGCCGCGCTGGTGTTCTTCGCCAGTATCGCGGTGCCGATGCTGAAGCTCTTCGGTCTCTCCTTTATGCTGATCACGATCCAGACCGGCCGCACGGGATGGCTGCGCGACCGCACCCGGCTTTATCACATCGTGCGTTTTGTCGGGCGCTGGTCGATGATCGACATCTTCATGGAGTCGCTGCTCGGCGCGCTGGTCGCGTTCGGCTCGGTGATCACGATCGAGCCCGGCGCCGGCGCCCTCGCCTTCTGCGCCGTCGTGATTCTGACAATGTTCGCGGCCGAGACGTTCGACCCGCGGCTGATGTGGGACGCGGCAGAGGAGCGTCAGGGAGCGGCGATGCCCGCCGATCCAGGGCTCGCAGCCATAGATTGATGGTACTCCGCGGCAATTCGCCCGATGGCGCGTTTGGGCATTTCTGTCGAAAGTTCATAGACCCCGATTCACCCCTCCACCACAATGGATGGAGATAGGCGCCCGGGACTGGCGCGATGAGATGAAGGTAGATGATCCATAGCGGGGTGC